>DASVEH010000180.1:0-2298 GCA_036380655.1 Candidatus Limnocylindria bacterium
CGCGGTCGTCAGCTGCCAGGGATCGTTCTTCGTTCCGGTGCCGCGGATCGCCATGCGCGAACCTCCTCGACATCGTGTACGCACCTGCCGGCCATGAAGTTCATCGGCGGCAGGGAGGCCGACGGGTGGGCATCGGGCGGTCAGCCAGAACGGCCGAGGTACGACACGTCGAACCGCCGGGGCGTGACGCCGAACGCGCGCTCGAACGCCTCGAGGTCGGTGGAGTTCGGCCGCTGGAGCGACGCGATCTGGTCGTGGCTGACTGGGAAGATGGGCAGCAGGCGGTCGGTCACCGCGGTCAGGGCGCTGATGAGCGGGATCGGCATGGGCAGCTTGAGCCGGCGCATGCCCGTCACGCGCATCACCTCGTCGACGATCTGGCGGTAGGTCAGCCAGTCCGGCCCGCCGAGCTCGTAGGTCGCCCGCCGTCGGTCGGCCTCGGTCACCGACTTCTCGACCGCGATGGCGAGATCGTCGACCGACAGCGGCTGGAAGCGCGAGTCGCCGCGGCCCGGAATGGCGACCACGCCCGGTGACCACCAGCGCAGCGTGGTGCGGATGAGGCTGAAGAAGCCATCGCCGGTGCCGAACATGAGGGACGGGCGCAGGACGACCCAATCGAGGGTGCTGGTCCGCACCGCCTCCTCGCCGCTCCACTTCGAGTACAGGTAGGCCAGCTTCGGGTCATCCGACACGCCGAGGACCGACAGGTGGACGAAGCGAGGGACGCCGATGCGTTCGGCGGCGGCGACCACGCGTTGGGTGCCGCGCACGTTGACCTCCTCGAACCGACGGCCGCCGGTCTCGCGCGGGATGGCGACCAGGTGGACGACCGCATTGGCTCCGGACAGGGCGCCCTCGAGGTCGGAGCGGGTCACATCGGCGGCGCGGGTGGTGACGGCCTCCGTCCAGCCCGGCAGACGCCGCCCGCCGCGGCTGAGGGCGATCACCTCGTGACCGGCGCCGACGAGATGCGGCACCAGGTGGCTGCCAACGAAGCCGCTGGCGCCGACGACCGCGATCTTCATGCCCGTCACCATGCGCCTATTTCTTGCTACAGTCAATTCGCACGTTTCGGTCTGCTAGGGTCAAAGCAGATGCCATCCACCACCGCGCCGCACGGCATGGTCGCCACGCCCCACCCGCTCGCCACCGCCGCCGGCGTCGAGGCGCTGCGCGCCGGCGGTACGGCGGTCGACGCCGCGGTCGCCGCGAACGCCATGCTTGCGGTGGTGTACTGCAACGCCTGCGGCCTCGGTGGCGACGCGTTCGCGCTGGTCTGGGACCCATCGGACGGGCGCCTCCACGGGTTCAACGGCAGCGGCCGCTCCCCTGCCGCGCTCACCATCGACGCGGTACGCGATGCGGGTCACGAGGAGATGCCGGCGCGCGGCCCGCTGCCGATCACCGTCCCCGGCGCCGTCGATGCCTGGGTCCAGCTCCTCGGCCGCTTCGGCCGCCGCTCGCTGGCGGACGCGCTCCTCCCGGCTGCCCGGACGGCCGACGACGGCTATGCGCTGACTCCCATCAACGCGCGCGCCATCGCCGCCTCGCTGCCAAGCTTCGACGAAAGCGCGCGCGCCGTCTTCGCATCGGCCGGAGGCGCTGGCGACACCTTCCGCCAGCCGCTGCTCGCCGCATCGCTCCGCGCGATTGCCGAGGGAGGTCGCGGCGCGTATTACGGCGGACCGATCGGCTCCGAGATCGCCCGCGCCATCCAGGCGGCCGGCGGCGTGATGACCGCCGACGACATCGCCGAGCAGCGGGGCGACTGGGTCGATCCGATCTCCACGCCATACGGCGACGTCGAGGTCGCCACGATGCCGCCGAACTCCCAGGGCATCACGGCGCTCATGGCGCTCAACGTCCTGTCGAGGCTCGACTGGCCGATGGACCGGCCGGTCGATCGCATGCACGCCCAGATCGAGGCGGTGAAGGTGGCCTGGAGCGAGCGAGACCGATGCGTCACCGACCCTGACCGCGGCCTCGCCGATCCATCCGTCCTGTTGTCGTCAGAGCATGCTGCCTGGATGGCGTCACGGTTGGCGCCCGACAGGGCGCATCGGCACGTGCCGACCAACCGGCCGGGCGGGGGCACGGTGTACCTGTGCGCGGCCGACGCCGACGGGATGATGGTCAGCCTGATCGAGTCGAACTACATGGGGTTCGGCTCCGGCATCATGGGCGGCTCGACGGGGATCATGCTCCAGAACCGCGGCGCCTACTTTTCGCTGGACCGCGCTCACCCGAACGCGCTGGCGCCTCGTTCCCGAACGCTGCACACGCTCATGCCCGGGA
>DASVEH010000181.1:0-6734 GCA_036380655.1 Candidatus Limnocylindria bacterium
GGCTCGGCGCAGCAGCTCCTCCAGCTCTTCCCACTGGTACTCGGTCGGATAGCGCGACAGCGTCGGCGCCACAATAGAACGGATGTTCACATTGGCATCCTACCGCGGCCGTCGCGCGGAGGGAAGCCTTTCGATCAATTCGCGGTGGTAGCCTCACCTCAGCGCATGAGTGACGGGCCCCTCATCCTGCGTCCGGGCGAGGGTCGATCGATCGACCTGGGCAACTTCGCGATGTCCGTCAAGGCCTCCGCCGGCGACACCGGCGGCGCCTTCACACTCCTCGAGGCCGATGAGCCACCCGGCTTCGGCCCGCCGATGCATGTCCACCGGGATGCCGCCGAGGCCTTCTACGTCGTCGCCGGGGAGTACATCATCTTCGTACGGGACGACGAGTTCGTCTGCCCGGCCGGATCGTTCATCTACATCCCGGCCGGTGTGCCGCACGGCTTCCGCGTGGGATCGCTGCCGAGCCGCAAGCTGAACCTCTACACGCCGGCAGCGATGATCGGCTACTTCGATGAGCTGAGCGCGGCCATCGCCTCTGGGGCCTCCGATGACGACGTCGCCGCCATCGCCGAGCGGTACGGGATGGACGTCATCGGTCCCGTGCCCGACGGCTACCTGTAGGAGGGAACCAGCCGTAGCGTGCGGTCGACGAGCTCATCGATCGTGATGCGGTCGAAGTCGCGGACCGCACTCCGAACCGTGACCGGCGTGGTGTGGACAAGGTGCCCGGGAATCGCCCCTTCGCCGTGCAGCGCGCCGACCACGCTGCCGACCGTGGCCGCCGTCGAGTCGGTGTCCCGGCCGGCAGAGACCGCGATCGCGACAGAATCCATGAATCCGGCACCCCACAGCAGCGCGGACTCGATGATGGCCGCGTTGTTGATCGTGTGCACCCAGGAGTAATCGCCGAGCGTCGCATCGATCCAGTCCAGCGCCTCCCCAACCCCGGCGCCGCGCTGCCACAGCTCCCGGACGCTTCGAAGGGCATCGGCGAGGCGGGAGCCGGGAGGCACCACCTGGAGCGCTGACTGCACCGCCTGGTCGGCCGAGTCGGCCGCGAGCGCGGATGCCACCAGCGCCGCCGCCCACAGCTCGCCGTAAAGGCCGTTGGCGGAGTGGCTGAGGCGAGCATCGATCATGGCGAGTCGCGCCGCGGCGCCCGGGTCGCCCGGCCGAACATAGCCGAAGGCGTCCCCCCGGATGAGGGCGCCGATCCACTCCCGGTACGGATTGCGACGGGCCGCGGTGTCCGGCGGACGCAGGCCGTGGAGCGCATTGCGGTACGCGGCGCGCTCCGCCGTGTAGGTCTGGGTGAAAGGGACTCGGTCCAACCACTCGCGCAGGATGTCGTCGGTGGACAGCCCGTCACCGTAGCGCTCGAGCACGAAGAGGTTGAGGATCGTCCAGTCGATATCGTCATCGCGCGGCACGTCAGTGAACCGGCCGGCCGTCGCGATCGGTGCTGAGGGATGCAGGCGGGAGACCCCGGCCGGGAGCGGGTCGAGGAGCGGCATGTACCCCGTCTGCGGCCACATCCCCGCCGCCTTCAGGTAGGTCTCGACCTCCTGTCGCGTCAGCCCTTCGACGGGCTTTCCGAGGGTGTTGCCGATGGCGCGGCCGAGCCAGGCTCCATGGACGCGACCGGGAAGCGCGGCCGGCTCGACGGCCGCTGCGTCGACGGCATACGTCTGCTCGAGCACCGCGCTCTCCTCGAGGGGCTCGTCGTACGGCCAGGCCGGGTCGCGCGCGATCGTCCCGAGCTCCGCCAGAAGCCGCTCCAGCGCAACGTCGTCCCGCGCCGCAACCGCATCCCGAACCGGCGTATCCAGATGATCGACGGTATGGCCGCTCGTCCGCAGCTGCTCGAGCTCGTCGCCGACGATATCTCGCAGGTCGAGCACGTCATGCACGCCGGGACCTCCCCGTTGCAGTCTTCACGCCGCCCGCCCGGTCAGCCCTTCACGGCGCCGGCGAGGATACCCCGGGTGACCTGTCGCTGGAGCAGGATGAACAGCGCGATGACCGGCAGGATGGTGATGAGCGTGCCGGCCGCCAACGGACCGATGTCGATGCCGCGCCCACCCAGGAAGACGTAGAGCCCGAGGGTGAGCGGCCGGAAGTCGCCTCCCGGCAGGTAGAGGAGCGGCACCAGGAGGTTGTTCCAGTTCTGAAGGAAGGTGAACACCGCAAGCGCGCCGGCACCCGATGAGACAAGGGGCAGCATCACCCGCGTGAAGATCTGGAGCTCCGAGGCTCCGTCGATGCGAGCGGCCTGCTCGAGCTCGGGCGGCAGCTCGGAGAAGAAGGCCCGCATGAAGATGGTCCCGAACGCCAGGCCGGTGGTGGTGAGGACGAGGATCACGCCCGGCAGGGTGTTGAGCAGCCCCATCCCCTGGAGCTGAAAGTAGAGCGGGATCATGTAGGTGAAGAAAGGCACCAGCAGCCCGAGCACCACGAGGTAGAAGGCCAGCGAGCGGCCCGGGAACGGCAGGCGCGCGAAGGCGTAGCCGGCCATCGTCGAGACGATGACGACGAGCGCCGTGCTCGGCACCGAGAGGATGAAGGTGTTGAGCACGTAGTCGCCGAAGCTGCCGACCGTCCATGCCGTGACCAGATTCTCGAAGGAGAACGTCGAGAAGAGGCCGAAGGGGTTGACGCGGACGTCCTGCTCCGTCTTGAAGGCAGTCGAAACGGTCAGGAGGAGCGGAAAGAGGGATAGCAGGGCGAGCGCGATGAGCAGCGCATGCCGGCCCACATCGCCGGGCCGCACGGGGCTCTGCTCTCGCCGCGTGCTCTCCGACGCCATCAGGCGCCCATCCGATAGAGCGACAGGCGTCGCTGGAGCCGATTCAGCCCGATCGTGAAGGGAATGGCGAGGACCGTGATGAGCAGCGCGAGCGCCGTCCCGTAGCTGATCCGGTTGAACTGGAAGGCGTTCGAGTACGCATAGGTGCCGATGACCTCGGTCGCGCCCGCCGGCCCGCCGCCGGTCATCACGAAGATGATGTCGAAGACGCTGAAGCCGCCGATGAGGGTCACCGTGGCGACCATAAGGAAGACCGGCATGATCTGCGGCAGCACGATGTGCCGTGTGCGCTGGACCGGGCCGGCGCCGTCGATCGTTGCGGCGTCGATGAGATCGGCGTCGACGCTCTGGAGCGCTGCCAGGAAGATCACCACCGAGAAGCCGATCGACGCCCAGACCGCCGTCGCGATGACCGCGTACAGCGCCGTGTCCGGGTTACCCAGCCAGCCGGTCGCCACAGATCCGAGCCCGACGAGGCGCAGGGCCTCGTTCAGCCAACCGCGAATGGGGTCGTAGATCCAGCCCCAGACGACGCCGATGGCAACGCCCGGAAGGATGTACGGGATGAAGAACGCCACCCGATACCAGAGGGACCCGTGCCGGACGTTCCAGAGCAGGAGGGCGATGACGAGACCGAAGAGGAGCGGCGCGGCGGTGCCGATCACGATCCAGATCGCGTTGTTGCCCAGCGCCTTCCACACGACCGGGTCGCCCAGCATCTGTGCGAAGTTCTCGAGCCCGACGAACGGCGGATTCGGGTTGACGCCATCGAACCGCACGAGGGCGAAGTAGATCGCGTTGCCGAGCGGCACGATGAAGAAGAGCAGCACCAAGATGGCCGCCGGGGCGACCAGGGCGATGCCCAGGCGGGACTGCGCCCGCCTGGTCACCCGGGGCAGGGCCTCGGACGATCCCGCCATCTCGCCTCGGGCCCCGTCGCGTTCCTCGCTACTCCGCGGGCACCGCCGCCATCGCCTGGGCCGCTTCCTCGGACGTCATCTGCCCGGTGAGGATGCCCTGGACACCGTTCCACATCGCCTCGTTGAACAGCTCGGTCGAGCGGACGTCGATGTTCGCCCCGAACTCACCCTCTCCGCCGGCGAAGCTCGAGGTGTCCTCGAGGACCTGCGTGAAGAGCGGCGAGACATCGGTGCCGGCGGTGTCCACCGGGAACGGCGGGATCACGGTGAGCTCCTCGACCATGAACCGGCCGAAGTCGGGCGAGACGAGGTAGTTCACGAACTCGAGCGCGGCCTCCGGATGCTCGGTGTTGGCCGAGATGTAGGGACCGGAGCCGAGCCCGGCGGTGAAGATGCCGGGGCCGTCCTCGGCCGGGAACGGGATGTAGCCGACCTCGAAGTCGACCTCGGGGATGTCGTTCACCAGCCAGCTGCCGTTCGGCAACATGGCCGCCTCGCCCGAGAAGAAGAGTGAGTTTCCGGTGTCGTAGTCGACCGCGGTCGGGGTCGGAGGAAGGTAGCCGGCTTCGTTGAAGCTGCGCCACGTCTCGAGCGCCGCAACGACCTCGGGCGAATCCCACGACTCCTCGCCATTGAGGAGCGCTTCCATGCCCGCGCCACCCACGCGGCTCGAGAGGGCCATGCTCAGGAGGTGGCCGCCCTGCCAGCCCTCCGCGTCGTGGACCGCGATCGGGATGATGTCCTCCGCCTTGATCGCCTCGGCGGCCGCCTCGAGCTCGGCGAGCGTGGTCGGTTCCGCGATCCCGAGATCCTCGAACAGGTCGACGTTGTAGAAGAGACCGATGGTCTCCATCTCGCCTGGAACGCCCATGACCTTGCCGTCGAAGGTCACCTGATCCCTGGCGAACCCGTAGACCGGCCAGTCGTACTGCTCGTAGGCCTCGGTGAGGTCGTACAGGAGGCCGGCCTCGGCGAAGGCGCCGCCGAAGGCGGGACCGGAGCCCCAGTTGAAGACGTCGGGGCCTTCGCCGGAGCGAAGCTGCGGCTGAAGGGTGGTGCGCAGCGTGTCGAGCGGCGCCGCCTCCAGCTCCACGGTGATGCCGGGGTTGGCCGCCTCGAAGGCCTCGATCTGCGCCCGCAGCGGATCGAGCTGGGCCGGATCCTCCGGTGCCTCGACGAGGTAACGGAGATCGCCGGTGATCTCACCACCCCCGTCGGAGGCTGCGGCGCTCGCATCGGCGGTCGAGCTCGGGGCGTTCGGAACGCCCGTGCACCCCGCCATGACGAGGGCGAAGATTGCCGCCAGCAGGGGCAGCCGACCGGAGCGCGATGTGGCCATGGTCTCGGATCCCTTTCTGTGTTTTCCGACCGGAACCACGCAATTTCGCGTGCTCGACGGTCGCCTCCGTTCCGTCAACCTGGGGGCAGCCGGTTGCGCGCGGCGCGGCCGCCGCGCTCATCGCAATCGTGGTTCTGCACCGACTCAGCCTACTTCGGCTTGTCAAGAACAGAAGTGCTCGAGACGTCCCTGGCGTCAGTGCTGATCGCTACGGACGAGCAGATAGGTGGTCAACGATCCGAGGCCCTTGACGTCCACCAGCCGCTCCTCGAACTCGACCTGTCCGATGGCGCGCTCCCTGGTCCCCTGGGAGACCTGGATCCGGCCCGGAACGCCGGTCGACTGCATCCTGGCCGCAGTGTTGACGGTGTCGCCCCACAGGTCGAACAGGATCCGCTGGCGGCCGATGACGCCGCCCACCACCGGGCCACTCGCGAGCCCGATCCGGATCGGAAGCGACAGCCCGTTCGCCTCCTGCCATCGCTCGGACGCCTCGAGCATGTCCTGAGCGGTGCGAATGCCGACCTGGGCGTGGTCCGGACGCGCGATCGGTGCTCCCGCAACGGCCATGTACTCGTCGCCGACCGTCTTGAGCTTCTCGATGCCCTGGTGCCGCGCCACTTCATCGAAGCGCGTGAACAAGTCCTCGAGCAGGCGGACCACCACGCCTGGATCGGTGCGGTTGGCCCACGGCGTGAAGCCGGCGATATCGGCAAACAGGACGGTGGTCTCCGGGTATGCCTCGGCAATGCGCTCCTCTCCATGCTTGAGCCGCGCGGCGATCGAGGCGGGAATGGCATTGGTCAACAGCTCGTCCGCGCGTGCCTCCGCCGCCCGGCGTCGCAGGTCGGAGTAGCGGAGCAGCAGGAACACGATCCCGAGCGGCAGGGCGACGTTCATCGTCCAGCCAAGAACCACCAGCGGATACGGCGCGGGGCCGAACGTGTCCCGCGCCCAGCCGTCGGTCAGCGCCATCGCCACGAGACTGACGAGAAAGGCCAAGAACCACGGAACCGCGCGCCGAGGGCCGAGGGCCAGGATGGCATACGCGGGAACGAGGAACGCCCACACCAACCCCGGGCTCGAGCCGGTGATCCCACCGCCCACGGCGTTCGCGCCGGGCACCCAGAGCGTGCCAAATGCGATCAGGGCGACGACGTACCGATCGAAGCGACGGCTGACCGCCAGGACGCCGAGATTGGCCACGCTGAACACGGCCAGCGCCGCGGCCAGCACGAAGCTGGCGAGATGTCCCTGCGCCTGGATCGGCAGCGAGATCGGCGAGACGATCGTCAGGAGTCCGGCCGCGATGCCGATGCGCTTCCGGAGGCGCAGGTCATCATCGTCGGACGGCTCGTCCGCGATGCTCAGCAGGCGCGAGATGACGCGGCCGGTCCCTCCCATCGACCGATGATACCGGCCACACCCGGGACGACCGATCGCCGGCAGGGCGGGGTGTCGTGACCGGCCACGAGGTGAATCAGGCTTAGAAGCGAAACATCGATGGCCGACGCTACCGCGTGAAGAAGCGTCGCACCGAAGGCACGAAGAGCAGGCCGAGAACGACGACCGTGACGACGATGAACGCGTAGTCCTCGGGCGGGATCGACCCGTACAGGGACAGGTCCGCCACGTTGAGGATTGCCTGGTTGATGAGCTGCGT
>DASVEH010000182.1:0-6351 GCA_036380655.1 Candidatus Limnocylindria bacterium
GACTGCGGCATGGAGTTCACCTTCACGGCCAGCGACCAGCAGTTCTATGCGGACCGTCAGTTCAGCGAGCCGCGCCGATGTCCGGCCTGCCGCGCCGCCAAGAAGGCCGCGCGTGGCGAGAGCACCGGCAGCTACAGCGGCGGTGGCAACGGCGGCGGGTACGGCGGTGGCTACAGCGACCGCCCTCGCGAGATGTTCAGCGCCACGTGCGACAGCTGTGGCAAGGAAGCGCGCGTTCCGTTCCGCCCCACCGGCACCAAGCCGGTCTACTGCAGCGACTGCTTCCGCCGCTAGGCGCCAGCACTCTCAGCACCGATACGACCCGGTGGCTTCGGCCACCGGGTCGTTCGCTATCTCAGGGATTCGCCTCAGCCGTCGTCGGGCCGCCACGGCTTCGCCCACGGGTAGCGCTGGCTCGCCACCTCGAGGGCCTGGAGCATCTCGTTCCGCGCTTCCGCCAGCGACTCGGCCAGTCGGGCTGCCTCAGTCGGATCTGCATCCTCGCGGTCCGCTTCCACCCGCAACCCCTCCGTCACGCGCCGATAGGCCTGGATCGCGTCGTTGGCGGTCCGGGTGATCTGGCTCGTCGTCTGGCGCAGCAGCCGAAGCTGCTCTTCGGGCCGCGCTTCGCGCAGCAGCTGACGGTCGAGCGCCGCGCTCAGCTCCTCGATGCGGGTGGTCGCACGGCGGATGGCGCGCAGGTCGCCGGAGCTGCGCCGGGAGAGTCGTGTCGTCGATCTGATCAGGACCTCAGGGTACACCACCGAGCCTCATTGGCCGGATCGGTAGACCAGGCCGACCCCACCCGGATCGATCAGCGTCAGCAGATCCCCCTCGAGTGATGGAATGAACCCATCGCCGATGACACTCACGACCTGGTCGTCCTGCCGGCTCAGCCGGGCGGGACATTCCGTCACGTCCATGCCCCACGATGGGACCACGATCTGGTCGCCGCGCTCGATCCACTTCCCCGAGAAGGCGCGGCAGCCCGTGGATCCGTCGAAGGTTCCGTCGGAGCGCACCTCGAGAAGCGCCGGCGCGCCCATCGGGCTGGCGGCGACGTCGCCGACAAGCACGGTCTCGAGCACCCAGCGTGTGTCGATGAGCTCCGAGGTGGGCGGCGCCCGCAGGGCATCGAAGCGCAGCTCGACGCCCTCTCCGCTTGCGACGAGCGCGTCGCCGTCGCGAACGATCTGCCGGACCCGCGCCAGAGCGCCGAGGTAGGTCGACTCGGCGCTCATCGCGGGCTCGGCACAGGCCATCTCGGTCTGGGACAGGTTCGTGAGCCGCAGGCCACCATCTCCAGCGGCGACCTCGCCGCCGTAGTGGTTGCAGGCGGCCACGCCGCTGATCGTGCGCCCGGCGATCGAGAGGGTGATGCGGTGGTCTGCCAGGACCGGCGCGTCGGCGCCGTCGATCGTGCCATCGACGAGAACCCAGTCGCCGATGACCGGCTCATCCGACGGCGCGGAGGCGCTCGGCGCCTGCGCCGCGCCGCAGGCCGACAGCAGCAGCGCCAGGAAGGGACCCGCCACGCGTCGCATGCCGCCCCGACGCCGATCGCGGCTCATCGGTTTCGCCAGGACAGCCGCCGTTCGAGGAATCGGCCGTTCGACTCCCCCACCTCCCGCCCACGGGCGAGAACCGCGGCAGGGGCTCCCTCCACCGGGAGCCCTTCGAAGGGGCTGAAGTCGCTCGTGTGGTGCAGGTCGGCCTGGCTGAGCTCGCGCCGCGCGCTCGGATCCCAGATGACGATGTCTGCGTCGCGCCCGATCTCGAGGCCACCCTTCGTGGGCAGGCCGAAGAGCCGAGCCGGGGTGGCGGACAGGACGTCGACCAGGCGCTCGATGCCGATGCGTCCCCTGGCCACCCCTTCCGAGTAGACGACGCTCAGCAGGGTCTCGATGCCCGGCCCGCCGTTGCTGATCTGCGGGAACGAGGGCGCCGGGAGGCGCTTCTCGGTGTCGAGACGATCGGGGACGTGGTCGCTGGCCACCACGTCGAGGACGCCGTCCCGGAGACCCGCCCAGAGCGCCTCGACGTCTGCGTCGGTCCGCAGGGGCGGCGAGATGACGCGCTTGATGACCTCGGCCTCATCGGGGTCGGCATAGAGGGCATCGGTGAAGGTGAGGTAGTGGGGACACGTCTCGGCGTAAACGGGCTCGCCGCGCGCCTTCGCCTCGTCCACCGCCTCGAGGGCCTCCTCGCAGCTGAGATGCACGACGTAGAGCGGCGCGTCCGCCCACCGGGCCATCTCGATCGCCTTGCGCGTCGCCGCGCCCTCCGCATGGGCCGGCCGGGTGACGGCGTGGAAGCGGCACGCCGTATCGCCGCGGCGCACCGCGTCCGCGACGAGTGGATCGATGATCGACGGCTCCTCGCAGTGCACCTGCAGCATCCCACCATGGCGGGCGGCGGTGGCCATCGCGGCGGCGAGGTCGTCATCCGCGAGGCGGAAGTCATAGACCATGAAGGCCTTGAAGGTGGGGACGCCCGCCTCGATGAGCGCCGGCAGCTCGCCGATGGGATCGGCCTGCTGGCCGGTCAGCACCGCGCACAGCGCGTAGTCGATCGGCGACTCGCCGGCCGTGCGAGCGCGGAACTCGTCCAGGCCTGCCAGCAGCGACCGTGCGCCATCCTCGGAGATGCCAGTGCCAGGGTTGTTGAAGGTCAGCACCGTTGTGGTGCCGCCCAGCGCCGCTGCCAGTGTGTCCTGCCGGAACCGGCCCGGATGCTCGGCATCCGGCAGCCGCAGATGCGTATGCACGTCGATCACGCCCGGCAGCACAAGCATGCCGGTCGCGTCGATCACCCGGGCTGCCGGGTCCATCGGGAGGCTGGGCGCGACGTCGGCGATCCGACCGTCGACGATCGAGATGTCGGCCGGGCGCGAGCCCTCCGGCGTGACGAGCGTCCCGCCGGCGACGATCGTGGGGCCGCTAGCCTCCGCCGCGGACACTCCCCTCCTCGTGGATCTCGATCTCCTGCGCTCCCTCCCACAGCACGCGGCGGCCCACCTCTCGCAGCCGGTCCAGCCAGCCCTCGTCGCGGACGAGCGTCGCGAAGTGATTCCCCGCCAGCTGCCCGACCCGCGAGCTGAAGCTGCATGCACCGTACGGGAAGAGGATCTCGCACTCGCTGATCTCGCCGGTGTAGATGAGCAGGTCGCCGGGCGCGGGGTGCGACGTGTGGTTCTCGAAGCCGACGTTGGGCCGTTCCTCGCCGAACGGAATCCAGGTGGACTCCCCGCTCCACTTGCAGTGGATCAGCCTCGAGCGGATCGGGAGCCACGGCCGCAGCGCCTCGCGGGTCAGCGGTGCGTCCGGCTCCCAGGTCGCGGAGAACCGCTGCGCGCCGACGCGGATGCTCAGATCTGCCATGGCGGGAGGATACGACGCCCGGAACCGGAGGGTTCGCCCTACCGGGGCGTCGAGGCGGAAGGCTGGAACGGTGCCCCATGACCCGGAACGATGAGATCGGCGAAGGCCAGCACGCGTGCGCGCGACGCGTGGAGGACGGCGGGATCGGGCGCGTACGGGTCCTCGGCCGGGCCGGCATCGGTCCACCACAGGTGCGTGAACACGACGACGCCGTCCGGCGTCCCGACCACGGTCGAGAGGTCCTCCGCGGAATGGCCCGGCGTCCGAATCAGTGAGACCGACGGCGCGAGCATGCGTCCCTCGGATGGGAGGGAGTCCCAGCGGCCGGCGAAATCGTAGATCGCCCAATGGTCGTGGACGCGCGCCATCGGGAAGAGCCCCACGTTCAGGGTGTGGTCAGGGTGGTGATGCGAGATGACGACGTCGGTCACCTCGGTCGCCGTCATGCCAAGCTCGGAGAGCGACGTCAGGAGGGATGCCTGCGACGGCGCAAGCCCCGGATCGATGACGATCGCAACGTCCCCGTCGCGAACCAGGCTGCACGTGCTCGCGACGGCCGGCCCGGGCGAGCCGGTGAGCAGGATGTCGAAGCGCGCGCTACGGGCCGCGGGTGCATCGGGCATGATGCAACGACTATACGGAGGGTTCCATGGCGGACGCGCGTCCCACGATCAGCACCCACGTCCTCGACCTGGCGGACGGTACGCCTGCCCCCGGGGTCGGGGTGGCCCTCTTCCGCCTGGGGCCCGACGGCACGCCCGAGATGGTGAGCGACCTCCAGACCGATGACGACGGCCGCATCCCTGACCTCCTGAACGGGACCGGCCTGGCCGAGGGCGACTACCAGCTGGCGTTCGACATCGGCGGCTATGCCGATGACCCCGATGCCTTCTTCCAGAGCGCGGCGCTCGCCCTGCGCATCACCGACGCGTCACGCTCCTACCACGTCCCCCTCCTCCTCAGCCCGTTCGGGCTCAGCACCTACCGGGGCTCATGAAGAGCATCGAGCAGCTCAACGAGCTCGATTCCGAAGCGTTCGCCGCTGCCGTCGCTCCCCTGTTCGAAGGGGCACCGCGCTTCACCGCCCGCCTCGCGGAGGCACGGCCCTTCGAATCCGAGGAAGAGCTGTTCGATGCGGCGCGCGCCACCGCACGCGAGATGCCGGAAGAGGAGCAGGTCGAGCTCCTCGACGCCCATCCGCGCATCGGCGCCGACCCGGCTGCCATCTCCGACCTGTCGCGCCGCGAGCAGGGAGCCGAGAGCGCGGACGGCGGCGACCCCGCCTGGATCGCGGATGAGCTGACCGCGCTGAACGAGGCGTACGAGGGCCGGTTCGGCTTCCGCTTCGTGGTGTTCGTGGCGGGCCGTCCGCGCGCCGACATCATCCCCATCCTCGAGCGAGCGCTCCACGCCGACCGCGACGAGGAGCTGCGCCGAGGGCTCGACGACGTGATCTGGGTGGCCGCCGACCGGATGGAACGGCTGCGCGGTCCGCGACCGCTGCGAGAAGAGCTGCGCGAGGCGATCGCTCTCGAGGTCTCCCGCTGGATGGTCGCCGAGATCGATCGTGACGGCCTGATCCGCGCCACCCACCGGCTCATCGAGGAGGGCGTCGAGTCGCCGGCCCTCCTGGCGCTCTCGCTCGCGAACCAGAACGCGGAGGCCGACCTGTCGGCGCCGGTCGCGCGGCTGATGGCCGAGATCGGGCTCGCCGGCTGGGACCGGTCTCAGGCGGGACAGCTGCTGGCCCTTCACGCGGCGGCATCGATCCTCGGCCAGGTGAGCCAGCCGATCGACGGGGCCCGTCGGATCGCGCAGGTTTCCGGGAATGCCGAGTTCCGCGAGCTGGTGGGCCGCTGGGAGGCCGATGCCGCGGCGCGTGACGCGGTCGACGCGGCGATCGTGCACGCCGCGTCCGAGCTGTTCGGCCCGGCCGAGCAGGAGGAATCGGACGAGTGAAACACGAGATCCGCTACGGCAAGGCGGACGTCAAGGTCTACCGGACCCACGCCGAGCCCCTGACCGGCATCACCCCCATCCCCGAATCGCCGTTCACCGGGCGCCAGAACACCCTGGCGGCCGCCGAGATCGAGGTGGTCGTGCGCGGCGAGGTCTTCCTCGACGCCTACACGCGCGGCGACAACCGGCTGGTGGTCGCCACCGACACGATGAAGAACTTCATCCATGCCGTATCCCTCCGGGCCCGGGCGCGGACGCTCGAGGAGTGGCTCCTCGAGGTCGGCACCGCCTTCCTGGACACCTACCCGCACATGGAACGGCTGACGATGATCGGGCGGGATCTCCCCTTCCCGACCACCGTCGTCCCCGGCGAGGGTGGCTTCGAGGCCTCGGACCGGCTCTTCAGCCGCGAGCGATGCGACTACGGCACGGCCCGCCTCGAGCTCGAGCGCGATCCCGAGGGATCGGTGCGGATCACCGATCACGAGTCGGGCCGCCACGAGCTCCAATTGATCAAGCTGACCGGCTCCGCCTTCGCCGACTTCGCGCGCGACGAGCACACGACGCTTCCCGAGCGACGCGACCGCCCGCTCTACATCTGGTGCAACATCGGCTGGCGCTATGCCGATCCGTCACAGGCCGTGCTGGCAGATCCGGCCCGCTACGTGGCCGCCGAGCAGGTGGCGGACCTGGCCATCGCCGTCTTCCACGAGTTCGTGAGCCTCTCGATCCAGCACCTCGTCAACGAGATCGGCCTCCGCATGCTCGATCGATGGCCGCAGCTCTCGGAGGCGAGCTTCGACACGCAGAACCGCCTCTGGGACCTCGTGGCCGAGTCGAGCGAGGATCCGCGCATCAAGACCTACAGCGACCCGCGCCCTCCGTACGGCCACATTGGCCTCGTCATTCGGCGAGACGGCTGACATGCGGGCCATCCTCGGGCTCGTTCTGCACCGACGCTGATCTGATCCGTGGTTCAGGCCATCGGCGAGCCGACCATCGCCGGGTGGTC
>DASVEH010000183.1:0-3065 GCA_036380655.1 Candidatus Limnocylindria bacterium
CGTCGCGCGCGATCGACCTGGGATCCGGCGGGGGCGTGCCGGGCGTCGTGCTGGCCCTCGCCCGGCCGCAGGTGTCATGGACCCTGGTCGACTCGGTTCGCAAGAAGGCCGATGCGCTGCGCGCCTTCGCGACGGAGCTCGCCCTCACCAACGTCACCGTCGTCGCCGAGCGCGCCGAGCTGCTCGGCCGGGATCCGTCCCACCGCGGCGGCCACGACCTGGTTGCGGCACGAGCCTGCGCAGCGCTGCCGGTGCTCGCGGAGTACGCCCTGCCGCTGGTGCGACTCGGCGGCACCGTCGTGGCCTGGAAGGGCCCGATCAGCGCCGAGGAGCTCGGCGCCGGCGACGCGGCGGCGAGGATGCTCGGCGGCCGGCTCGAGGTTCGGCCATCGGGCATCGAGTCGTTGGGCGAGCACCGCTTCGCCGTGCTGACCAAGAAGGCGGCCACGCCGGATCGGTATCCGCGTCGGGCCGGCGAGCCGGCGCGACGGCCGCTCGGCTGAGCGAATCCGCGTCGGTATACTCCCCCCTCGCATGCGTATCGCTGTCCTGTCGGACATTCACGCCAATCTCGCCGCGCTCGAGGCGGTGCTCACGGACCTCCCGACCGTCGACGAGGCCTGGGTCCTCGGCGACACCATCGGCTACGGCCCGCAGCCGAACGAGGTGATCGCCACCCTCCAGGCGATGGGCGCGCGCAGCGTGCTCGGGAACCACGACGGAGCCGCGATCGGGACCGTCGACGCCTCGTACTTCAACCCGGACGCGCGCGCCGCCATCGAGTGGACGGCCACCGCGCTCGACGCCAACGCGCGCTCGTACCTGGCCACCCTGCCCGAGGTCCGGTGCGACGGGGAGCTCACGGCGGTCCACGGTTCGCCGCGCGACCCGATCTGGGAGTACATCACCAGCAGCTCGATCGCGGCCGCCAATTTCGAGAGCTTCGAGACGCGGCTGTGCCTGTTCGGCCACACCCATCTGCCGATCGCGTATCGGCTCGTCGACGGCGCCGTCGAGGGGGTGCCCGGCCTGCCGGGGGATGTCGTCGAGCTCGGTCCCGAGCGAGCGCTGCTGAACCCGGGCAGCGTCGGGCAGCCACGGGACGGACTGCCGGATGCTGCCTACGCGGTGCTGGAGATCGGCGACGCGGCGGCCGGAGGCAGGATCAGCTTCCACCGGGTGCGCTACGAGATCGACCGAACCCAGCGTCTCATGCGTGACGCCGGACTGCCGGCGCGACTCGTGGAGCGGCTCAGCTACGGCCGGTGAGCGCTTCAACGTGCGCGAAGGCCCCGCGTCGGAAATTGGCGCCGTAGGATAGCGACGCATGGATTTCTTCCGTCGGGCCGAGAAGCGCCCCAGCACCTTCGAGCACGCGCGCATCCTGGTTCCGGTGCTCGGCGACGATCAGGTCGATTTCCCGGCCTTGAAGGTGGCGGCCCTGCTGCTCGGTGGCCGGGAGGGGGTCGAGAGCTCTCTCCTCCACGTCATCGAGGTGCCCTTCGACCAGACCCTCGACGCCGAGGACGAGGAGGCCGTGGCTCGCGCCGAGGAGGTCCTCTCCCGCGCCGAGGCGCTGCTCAACGAGAAGGGGGTTGCGACCCGGAGCAGCACCGTGCAGGCGCGGGCGGCGGGCCCCGCCATCGTGGACGATGCGAACGAGCTCGGCGCCGACCTCATCGTGATGGGCCTCCGCTACAAGAAGCGATTCGGAGGACAATGGGACGCGGGACGCACCGTCCCGTACGTCATGCGCAACTCGACGGCACCGGTCTGGTGCCTGCGCGCCGAGACAAAGGAGCTCGCACACACGCCATGAGGGTCATCATCATCGGCTGCGGCAGGGTCGGCGCACGCGTGGCCGCCGAGCTCGACAGCCGGGGCGAGAACGTGACCGTGATCGACGTCAGCCCGAGAGCCTTCAGCCGCCTCCCACCGTCCTTCAAGGGCGAGACGGTGCGGGGCAACGGGACCGACGAGGACGTCGTGCGCAGCGCCGGTGGCGAGCAGGCCGACCTCGTGATGGCGCTGACCGAGGGCGACAACCGCAACGCCCTCGCCGCGCAGCTCGCCAAGCACACCTTCGGCGTCCCGCGGGTGATCGCCAAGATCAACGACCCGCTGCGCGGCGAGGCGTACCGGGCGGTCGGCGTCGAGACCATCTGCCGCACCATCATCCTCGGCGACGCCCTGGTCGTCGCCGCCCAGGAGGGCGCCGAGGCGACGAACGGATTCGTCGAGCCGGCCACCGCAGAGCCGAGGCGCATCGCCCCGGGCCCGAGTGGCGAGGCGGCGCCCGAGACCCAGGCTGCCATGGACCGCGCTGAGGACGTGACCGCCGAAGCCGAGATCGTCCAGCCCGGCGACGGACGCGAGGGAGGCTTCTAGCACATGTACGTCGTGGTCATCGGCGGCGGTAACGTCGGCTACTACCTGACCAAGGAGCTGCTCGCGGCCGGCCACGAGGTGGTCGTCATCGAGGAGGACCACATCCGCGCGCGCCAGATCGCAGACGAGCTCGGCAGCATCGTGGTCGCCAACGATGGCTGCGAGGGGCGTTACCAGGCCGAGGCGGGCATGGGCCGCGCCGACGTGATGGCCGCCGTGACCGGCGACGACGCCGTGAACCTGGCGGCGTGCCAGATCGCGAAGATGCGCTTCAACGTGCCGCGCTCGATCGCCCGCATCAACGATCCGAAGAACGAGAAGCTCTTCCGGCAGCTGGCCATCGACGAGGTGGTCAGCCCGACCCGCTCGATCCTCGGCGTCATCGAGCACGAGATCCCGGTCCACGACCTGCTCCACCTCGCCGAGCTCGAGGGCGGCGAGGTCCAGATCGTCGAGGCGCAGATCGACGCCGACTCGCCGGTCATCGGCCGCGAGCTGCGGGAGCTGAACCTGCCGGAGGGCAGCACGATCGCGGTCCTCATCCGCGACGAGCGCGCCCTGCCGGTGCGCCCCGAGACCCGGCTGCTGAACGGCGACAAGCTGCTGGCGGTGACTTCAGCCGAGCAAGAGGCGGAGCTGCGCACGCTGCTCATCGGGGAGTGACCTCGCCCGAGCGG
>DASVEH010000184.1:0-7014 GCA_036380655.1 Candidatus Limnocylindria bacterium
CGAGGAGCTGCGCCGCCGCCTCGAAAGCTGATCGTGGCGCCGGCTGGCATGGGTCCTGCGCACCACTCGCCCCCATGCGAATTGCCCAGGTGGCGCCGCTCTACGAGAGCGTCCCGCCTCAGACCTACGGCGGCACCGAGCGCGTCGTCTCGTACCTGACCGAGGAGCTCGTCCGGCAGGGCCACGAGGTCACGCTGTTCGCCAGCGGCGACTCGGTCACCGAAGCGAAGCTGGTGCCGTGTGCGCCCAACGCGCTGCGCCTCGATGACGACGTCATCGACCCGTACGCGCGGCAGATCGTCGAGCTCGAGGCGGTGGCCGCGCGTGCGAGCGAGTTCGACGTCATCCACTGGCATCTCGACTACTTCCACTTCCCGCTCTCGCGGCGCCTGGCGACGCCATCGGTGACGACCCTCCACGGGCGGCTCGACATCCCCGAGCTGCAGCCGCTCTACGACGAGTTCGGCGACATGCCGGTCGTCTCGATCTCCAACGACCAGCGCTCTCCGCTGCCGCAGGCCAACTGGGTGGCCACCGTCCACCACGGGATGCCCTCCGACGAGCTCCCGCCCCGCCTGGAGCCGGGCGAGTACCTTGCCTTCCTCGGCAGGATCTCGCCCGAGAAGCGGGCGGATCGCGCCATCGAGGTCGCGCGGCGGGCCGGCATGCCGCTGCGCATCGCGGCCAAGGTCGACGACGTGGATCGCGCGTACTTCGAGGAGCACATCGAGCCGATGCTCGAGGCGGAGCACGTCGAGTTCATCGGCGAGATCGGCAGCGATGCCAAGGGCGATTTCCTCGGTCGCGCGGCCGCTCTCCTCTTCCCGATCGACTGGTCGGAGCCGTTCGGCCTGGTCATGATCGAGGCCATGGCCTGCGGCACGCCGGTCATCGCCTATCGGTCCGGATCGGTTCCGGAGGTCATCACGGACGGCGTCAACGGCTTCGTGGTTGACGACATCGACGGGTCAGTGGCGGCCGTCGAACGGCTCGGCAGCCTGAGCCGGGCCGGCTGCCGGCAGGCATTCGAGGCGCGTTTCACGGTCGAGCGCATGGCCCGCGACTACGTGGCCCTCTACGAGCACCTCGCCGCTCTCGCAGACGGTACGGTCGCCCTCACCATCGGCGACGAGATGGCCCCGATCGCCGAGAGCGCGCCCGCCCGCAACGTGTAGGCTGAGATTCCCCCGAACGCAGCCCGGAGGCCGATGGCCAGCAAGCCAGAGACGATCAGCCCGCCACCCGAGGATCCGCGCACGGTGGTCGAGATCGAGGGTCGCTACTACATCCTCGCCACCGGATCGCCCGCCGACGAGAACGATCGGATCCTCAAGCACGGCGACTCGTTCGCCGTCTTCGATCGGTACGGCGACATCAGGCCGATCGGCCTCGGTGAGGAAGGGGTCTATCACCGTGGCACACGCTTCCTGTCGGGGCTGTGGCTGCGCATCGGCGGTGAGCGGCCGCTCCTGCTGGGCTCGACGGCGCGCGGCGACAATTCCCGCCTGGCCGTCGACATGACCAACCCGGACATGATGCTCGGCCGGCGGAGCCTGCGCACCGGCACCGTTCATATCTCTCGCACCAAGGTCCTGTGGGACGGGGTCTGCCACGAGCGGATCGAGCTGCGGAACTTCGGCCAGGATCCGGTGACGCTGCCGGTCAGCGTCCGCTTCTCCGCGGACTACGCCGACATCTTCGAGGTGCGTGGGATGGAGCGGGCGAGGCGCGGATCGTTGCGGCCTTCGCGGGTGACGCGGCGGACGGCGGTGCTCTCCTATGACGGTCTCGACGACGTTCGCCGCCGAACGCGGGTCACCTTCACCCCCGATCCCGACGCGATGACCGCGAACGAAGCGGCCTACCGCTTCCGGCTTGCGCCCGGGCGCGCGGTGCGCATCGAGGTCCGAATCGCCTGCGAGCTGGCGCGTCCGACGCGGCCGATCGGCTTTTCGGCAGCCCTCGAGCGGACCGGGCGCGAGCTGCGCGAGCGCCGAGCGGAATCGGCACGGATGAGCAGCTCGAGCGACCTGTTCGACACCTGGGCCGACCGGAGCCTGGCGGATGTGGTGATGATGACGAGCGAGACGTCGCACGGCCCGTATCCGTACGCCGGAGTCCCGTGGTTCAGCACCGTGTTCGGGCGTGACGGCCTCATCACCGCGCTTCAGATGCTGTGGGTGCAGCCGTCGCTTGCGCGCGGCGTGCTCGGCTACCTGGCGGCGACCCAGGCGACCGGCGACGAGCCGGCCCGCGACGCGCAGTCCGGCAAGGTATTGCACGAGCAGCGGCACGGCGAGATGGCGGCACTCATGGAGACGCCGTTCGCCCGCTATTACGGCAGCCACGACGCAACCCCGCTGTTCGTCATCCTGGCGGCCGCCCACCATCGCCACACCGGCGACCGGGCCTTCACCGAGTCGCTCTGGCCGCACGTCGAGCGAGCCCTCGCCTGGATCGACGGCCCGGCCGACCCCGATGGTGATGGCTTCGTCGAGTACGAGCGGCGCACGCCGATCGGTCTCGCACACCAGGGCTGGAAGGACTCGCACGACTCGATCTTCCACGCCGATGGCCGCCTCGCCGAGGGACCCATCGCGCTGTGCGAGATCCAGGCCTACGTGTATGCCGCGCGCATGGGCGCCGCGGCCATGGCGGACGACCTCGGCAGGTCCGTGCGCGCCACGCAGCTGCGGGAGCAGGCGGAGGCGCTGCGGGTGCGCTTCGAGGATGCCTTCTGGGACGAGGAGCTCGGCACCTACGGCATCGCCCTGGACGGCGACAAACAGCTCTGTCGCGTCCGAAGCTCGAACCCCGGCCACTGCCTGTTCGGGGGCATCGTGGCTCCGGCGCGGGCGGCACGCGTTGCCGACGACCTCCTCAGCGACGCCATGTTCTCGGGGTGGGGCGTCCGCACGGTGGCGGCCGGCGAGTCCCGCTACAACCCGATGTCCTATCACGACGGCTCGGTCTGGCCGCACGACAACGCCATCGTGGCGCTCGGGCTGGCGAAAGCCGGGTTCCACGACCATGCGGCGCGGATCATGGACGGCCTGTTCAGCGCCAGCCGGCACTTCGACCTTGCCCGCCTGCCCGAGCTCTTCTGCGGGTTCAGTCTCAGGCCGGGCGAAGGACCGACCCACTACCCGGTCGCATGCTCCCCGCAGTCGTGGGCGGCTGGATCGGTCTTCATGCTCCTCCAGGCGTGCCTGGGCCTGGACGTGGACGCGGCACGCCGACGCGTGCAGTTCACGCATGCGCGCCTGCCCCTCTTCCTCGATCATCTGCGTGTCGACAACCTGGCCGTGGGTGATGCGCGCGTGGACCTCTACCTCGAACGCCAGCCTCAGGGGATCGGGATCAACGTGCTCGACAGGCGCGGCGACGTCGACGTCGTGGCCGTCAAGTGACTGGCGCCGATGATCCGGCCGCGCTCCTGCGTTTCGCGCACGAGGTTCTCGACGAGACCGATGCGATCGCGCTGCGCCACGTCGCCGGCGGCCTGACAGTCAGCGCCAAGCCGGACCGCACGCTCGTCACCCAGGCCGACACCGAGATCGAGACCCACCTGCGCGACCGGATTGCCGATGCCTACCCCACGCACACCATCGCCGGCGAGGAGTACGGCACCGTCGACGACGCCGGAGACGGCCGCTGGGTCATGGATCCCATCGATGCCACCCACAACGTGGTGCGCGGTATCGAGGTCTTTGCCACCCTCCTGGCGTTCGAGCGCGAGGGCGACCTGCGGGTGAGCGTCGTCTCCGCGCCGGCCATGCGGCGGCGCTGGTGGGCGACTCGCGGCGGGGGAGCCATGGCCCGCGTCGACGGCGCCGAGCGACCGATCCACGTCTCGGCGGTCGATGCCCTGGCCGATGCACAGATCGCGTTCTCGACGCTGCGCGGCCTCGACGCCGCCGGCCTCGGAAACGGTCTGCGGCGGTTGACCGCGGCCGCCTGGCGGGATCGCGGCTTCGGCGACTTCTGGGGCCACATGCTTGTCGCGCAGGGGTCGGCGGAGGCGATGATCGAGTACGGCGTGGCGCCGTGGGACATGGCGGCGCCGCACTTGATCGTCACCGAGGCGGGTGGGCGCATGACCGACCTCCAGGGGAATGCGTCCTGGTCCGGACCGCAGGTCGTGTCATCCAACGGATTGCTCCACGAGCGGGTCCTGGAGATGCTGGTGGCGCCGTGAGCATCGACGGGGGAGCGGGTCGGCGCCCCTACCTGTCGGTCGACCTTGGCCTCGCCGCCCTGGCTGTGGCCCTCGCCGCCCTCACCACCATCGTGGTGACCTCGAGCAGCGTCCTTTCGGCAACCGTCAACGATCGGTTCGACGTCGCGATCATCACGGCCGCCACCCTCATCTCGGGCTCGGTGGCGGCCCTCGACTGGGCAAGGGGCCGCGTGGCGCACGACCCGGCCGCGCTGCTGCGCTCGTCGGCATTCGCGGTGCTCGCGCTGCTCAACGGCCTGACCCTCGTCGTCGGCATCGTCGGCGCCGACTCGGTGCTGGGAGGGACGATCGAGAACCCCGGCCAGCTGCCGATCATCGCCGGCGTGGTGGCCCGCGCGGTCGCGGCCGCCCTGCTGGTGGCCGCCGGCTGGGTTTCGCTCAGCCGCGGGGTGCCGTCGCTGAGGCCGGGCCTCGTGCTCCTCGCGCCGGCGACGGCTGTGCTCGCGGTCATGCTCATCGCCGCCTTGATGCAGGAGGCCCTTCCGCGCCTGGTGCCGCAGGAGATGCTCGATGCCATCGCCGCGGACCCGGCCGCGCTGATGGCAGGTGGCACCGCTCCGGTGCTGGCGGCGATCCAGAGCATCATCGGCATCGGCTTCCTTGCCGCGGCCGTGCTGGCTCATCGGCTCTTCCGGCGCAGCGGACGGGCGGCCGATGCGCTGCTGGCCGCGGGCCTGCTCGTGGCGGCCTTCAGCCAGGTCCACAGCGCCATCCATCCAGGCAGCTACTCGGGCCTGGTGACCATCGGCGACCTGCTGCGGCTCATCTTCTACGGGCTCCTCCTCATCGGCGTGGTGGCCGAGAGCCGCGACGACCTGGCCGACCTTCGCGCGGCGACCATGGAGGTCCGTCGCCTCGCGGAGGCCGAGTTCGCGGCGGTCGCGCTCGAGGAGCGTGCTCGCCTGGCCCGCGAGATCCACGACGGGCTCGCCCAGGACCTGTGGTACGCGAAGCTCAAGCAGAGCCGCCTCGCGCAGATCGCCGGCTTCGAGGGCGAGACGAAGCAGCTCAACGAGGAGATGGGCGATGCCATCGACAGTGCCCTGTCGGAGGCCCGCAATGCGGTGGCCGCCATGCGCCAGGGGGCGGAGTCCGGGCCCCTGCTCGACATCCTGACGCGCCACGTCGACGACTTCGGCGACCGCTTCGCCATCCGCGCCGAGCTGACCTCGCGCGGGCCGGCCCCCGAGATCGGCCCACGGGCGCAGGCGGAGCTCCTCCGGATCGTCCAGGAGGCGCTCACGAACGTGCGGAAGCATGCCGACGCGACAGTGGTGCGCGTCGAGGTCGTGACCGATGGCGATTTGCGCCTGACGGTGAGCGACAATGGGCGTGGATTCCGGCCCGAAGGAGGGTCGGCCGGCTTCGGGCTCGAGAGCATGCGGCAGCGGGCCGGGGTCATCGGCGGGCATCTGTCGGTGACGTCCGAGCCGCAGAATGGGACGCGCGTCGAGCTGACACTGCCGAACGCGCGACGGGAGGGGACCAATGCCGAATGAAGGATCATTGCGCGTCCTGCTGGTCGACGACCACGCGCTCGTCCGATCGGCGATCCGCCAGGCGCTTCAGGCGCCCGACGTCGACGTGGTGGGCGAGGCGTCCAGCGCCGAGGAGGCGCTCGAGATGGCCCCGATGCTGCGGCCCGACCTGCTCCTGCTCGACATCGACCTGCCCGGCCTGAGCGGGATCGAGGCGGTCCGCGAGCTCGCGCCTCGGTTGCCGGACACGAAGATCGTGATGCTGACCGTGTCGACCGATCGCCGCGACCTGCTCAGCGCGGTGCGCCACGGGGCGTTCGGCTACCTCACCAAGGACCTGAGCGGCGATGCGCTGCTGCGGGCGGTCCGCGGCATTCGCCAGGGCGACCTGCCCATGTCGCGTGCCCACGCCGCCACGGTGGTGGAGCACCTGTCGCGCGGCGCGCGCGCGTCGGCGGATGATGGGGACGACGTCGGGCAGCTGCTCAGCGGGCGGGAGAGCGAGGTCCTGCGGCTGCTTGCCGAGGGGATGACCGACCGGGAGATCGCGGGTGCGCTCGCCATCTCGCCCCGGACGGTCGAGAGCCACGTTTCCAGCGTGCTGCGCAAGCTGGATGTCCGAAACCGGGCGGAGGCCGCCCTGCGCTATCGGTCGGGCTGAGCAGCGGTCAGCGGTGCCCGGTCAGCCGGCGCTTGAGCCGCGAGAACAGGCCGGGATGCTCCCGGAGCGAGGCCTCGTGGACACGGCGCCAGGCGAGCTCCTGGCCGATGGCGGCCTCGAGCTTGGTCCGCTTCTTCTCCGGCTCGATCGGGATGGCCACCGTGGCGCCCGAGCGCCAGCGCTCCACCTCGGCGAACGCGAGCTCGTAGGCCTCCTGGGTGATTGCCAGTGAGGCGAGGTCCGCGGGGCGCCCGCTGTTCGCCCGGCGCATGGCGGCCGTCCAGGCATCGCGGGCGGTGACGTACTGGGCCTCCGCCTCTGCGAGCGATCGCGGGCGGCTCGGCGGCGGCTGGATCGTGGGGCCGGCGGCGCGAATCGGTGCGGCGGCCGCCGGCGATGGCGCAGCCTGGTTGACAGGCGCCTTGCGGCTGGAATCGGAGGGACGACTCACGCTCATGCGCGCAGCGCCCTGGTGACGGCGGCCATCTCGGCGCGCAGCAATCGTGGGCGGTCGAGGTCGATGGCGATGCCTTCGCCGCCTCGGAGGCTGAGGAGGAGGCGTTCTCCCGCGAGGGAGGACTCCACGATATCGGTCAGCTGCACGGTCATGATCACCTGGCCCAGGTGAACGAGTC
>DASVEH010000185.1:0-6971 GCA_036380655.1 Candidatus Limnocylindria bacterium
GATCGAGAGAATCTGGATCGAATCGGCGAGATAGGCGCCGTCATGGTCGCCGCCCCCGTAGCCCACCATGAGGACGTTGACGCGTTCGCTCCCGTTGAGGTCCCAGAGCAGCGCCGTGGACGGGAACGGCGCACTGGAGACGGCCGCGTTGAAGGTGGCCGCCCGCAGGAAGAGGAGCACGCCGCCGACGATCAGCGCCAGGAGTGCCAGGAGCAGGATGTTGCGCAGCGTGCGACCGAAAGAACCGCGGCGCCGGGCTCGCGGTGCGCGCGAGCGAGGCGGCGGCCGGGAGGAAGCCTGGCGTCGGCGGTCGCGGCGCTGGCTGGCGCCACCGGATCGAATCAGCTCGCGGTCATAGGGAACGGTGTCGTCGCCGCCGACGAACTGCGCCTGGCGTCTCACTCGTGAGTCATCGGTTCGGGTCGGTCCTCATCGCTCGGGTGGGGCGCCGGACAGGATACGGCCTCGGCCGGTAAGCCGCCGGTGATCCGCTGGTAAGTGGCCCTCGCGATCATCGACCGATGACCGTCCAGGCGCTTCCCACCATCGCGCTCGACCCCATCCTGGGGGCGCTCGATCCGGAGCAGCGGGCGGCCGCGACGCTGCCGGACGGGCCGGCACAGATCATCGCACCGGCGGGCAGCGGCAAGACGACGACGATGGTCGCCCGGCTCGCCGTCCTCCTCTCGCGGGGCGTCGCGCCCGACCGCATCTGCGTGGTCACCTTCAACCGGGACGCCGCCGCGGACCTGCGGGAACGGGTGGGGCGGCGACTCGGACCATCCGTCCCGGCGGCCACCTCGATCGAGATCCGGACGCTCCACGCCCTGGCCCGCCAGGTGCTGCTCGATGCGGGCGAGGGCCGCGACCTCGTGGCCGATCGGCTCCCCCTCCTTCGGGCCGCGCGCCGTCGCCTCATGGCGCTCGACGGCACGGCGATCCTTCCCGAGCCGGCCGCCCTCGATACGTGGCTGTCGGCGCTCAAGATCGAGGGTCGCGAGCCACCGACCGACGCCGTCCCCATCCTGGCGGTCTACGCGGATCTCATGCGCGCTCGTGGCGCCATCGACTTCGACGATCTGGTGGTCCGTGCTGGCGACCTCCTGGAGAACGACCATCGCCTGCGCATCCGCTGGCAATCGCGGTTCCTCCACGTGTGCGTGGACGAGTTCCAGGACGTGGATGCCGCGCAGCTGCATCTCGTCCGCCTCCTCGCCGCTCCGGAGGACAACCTGTTCGTGGTCGGCGACGACGATCAGACGATCTACGCATGGCGCCTGGCCGACGTGCGCCGCATCCTGCGGTTCTCCGACGACTATCCGGCGAGACGCGTGATGCTGGCCACGAATTACCGATGTCCCGCGCCGATCATCGAGGCATCCGCGCGGATGGTCGCGGTCAACCGCGAGCGTTTCGTCAAGCCGATCCGGGCGCCCGCCCGGGCGGCGAAGGATCCGGGCGCGATCGCCGCCTGGAGCACCGCATCGCCGGAGTGGCCGGATGCCATGGCCCGCGTTGCCGCGGTCGAGAGCACGGCAGATCGAAGCTGCTGCTTCCTGGCGCGGACGCGTGGCGAGCTCACGCCGGTCCTCGTCGCGCTCGTGAGGCACGGCATCCGGCACAGCGCCGCGGTCGCGCCGCTCGTGGAGGCCGAGCCGGTCGTCGCGCTCGTCGAGCTGGCGCGGACATCCGACGACCCGGATCATCCCTTCCACGTCCTGCGCCGCCTGCGGGCGAGCCGGGGATGGGACCGCTCGCAGGCAGCCGCCGACATGCTGGCGGACGACGACCACGCGGCCCTGGACGCGCTGCTCGGATGGGCGGCCGCGTTCCCAACAGTGGATGGTTTCGTTGCCGCATACGACGACGCGCGATCCCGGATCGCGGCGCTTCGCGATCCCGATGCGCCGGTCGAGCTCGCCACCGTCCACGCCGCGAAGGGTCGGGAGTGGGAGACGGTCGTCCTCCTCGGCTTCGAGGAGGATCGAATCCCCAACCGCCGGTCGCTGCTCGACGCCGACGATCCGGATCGTGCGCGCGAGGAAGAGCGCCGTCTCGCCTACGTGGCGCTCACGCGAGCGAGTCGCCGGCTCATCCTGGCCTTCGACCCGGGCCGACCATCACCGTTCCTCCAGGAGATGGGACTGGGCCTCGAGGACAAGCGGCGCTGAATCCTGTGCGCGCTGCCTCCCTCCGAATCGGTCTTGACGCTCGATCGCGGCACGGCGACCATCGGCAACCTGGGAGGCAGCGATGGCCAGATTCCTCGTCAAGAACCTCGACTCCCCGGACGAAGTCATGAACCTCGACGGAGTTCGGGCCGAAATTGTCGACCTCGGCGACTTCACTGTGGCCTGGCAGGTGCTCCAGCCCGGCTGGCGATGGTCGGTCGACATCCGCCCTCTCGTCGGAGGCGACTGGTGTCAGTCACGCCACGCGGGCTACGTGTTCTCGGGCCGGATGCACGTCCTCTTCGACGACGGCACCGAGCTGGAGGTCGGGCCACGCTCGGCATACGTCATTGCCCCCGGACATGACGGATGGGTCGTGGGCGACGAACCGGTGACCGGGATCGAGTGGTCCGGATTCAGAAGCTGGGTGCCCGCACTCGAATCCCAGTCGGAGCGAGTTCTCGCCACGGTCCTGTTCACCGACATCGTCGATTCAACGGGGACGGCGGCTCGGCTTGGTGACGCCGCCTGGCGGGTGCTCCTCGGCAGCTACAACGAGCGTGCCAGGGAGATCATCGGCCGATTTCGGGGGCGGGAGATCGCCACGACGGGCGATGGCTTCCTCGCCACGTTCGATGGCCCCGGGCGTGGGGTCCGATGCGCCGCCGAGCTGATCAAGGCGGCGGACGCCGAAGGGCTGGCGGTCAGGGCCGGAGTGCACACCGGCGAGATCGAGCTCGTCGCCGACGATGTGCGCGGGATCACCGTCCATGAGGCGTCGCGCATCATGGCCCGGGCGAGGCCGGGCGAAGTCCTCGTGTCGGCCGTCACCCGGGAGCTCGCCTCCGGCGCTGGCGTCGAGTTCGAGGATCGTGGCGAGCACGATCTGCGTGGGCTCGATGGCCCGCGCCGCCTGTTCGGGTTCTCCGCCTGAGCTCGTGACGCCGGTGCAGTCCGCTCAGGACGAGGCGCCGACCGGCTCCTTGCGGCGACGGGCCGGCTTCGGCGCCGGGGAAGGCTCCGCGGAGAGGCCGAGCACAGGCCGCAGGTAGCGGCCGGTATGGGATGCCGAGGACCGGGCGACCTGCTCCGGGGTGCCGGCGGCGACGAGCTCACCGCCCTTGTCGCCGCCCTCGGGCCCCAGGTCGATCACCCAGTCGGCGGTCTTGATCACGTCGAGGTTGTGCTCGATGACGACGACGGTGTTCCCGCTCTCCACGAGCCGGCCCAGCACCTGGAGGAGCCGCGCCACGTCGTCGAAATGGAGGCCGGTGGTCGGCTCGTCGAGGATGTAGAAGGTCTTGCCGGTCGCCCGCTTCGACAGCTCGGTGGCCAGCTTCACGCGCTGTGCCTCGCCACCGGACAACGTCGTCGCCGGCTGGCCGAGGTGGATATAGCCCATCCCGACGTCGGAGAGCGTCTGGAGCTTGTTCCTGATCGATGGGACGGCGTCGAAGAACTTCAGCGCCTCCTCGACCGTCATCTCGAGGATCTCTGCGACGTTCTTGCCCTTGTAGTGGACCTCGAGCGTCTCGCGGTTGTAGCGCTTCCCCTTGCACACCTCGCAGGGCACGTAGACATCGGGCAGGAAGTGCATCTCGATCTGCACGATGCCGGCGCCCTCGCACGCCTCGCAGCGCCCGCCCTTCACGTTGAAGCTGAAGCGGCCGGGCTTGTACCCGCGCAGCCGTGACTCGGGCACGGCCGCGAGCATCTCGCGCAGCGGCGCCCAGAGTCCGGTATAGGTCGCCGGGTTCGAGCGCGGCGTGCGGCCGATCGGCGACTGGTCGATCTGGATCACCTTGTCGATGAGGTCGACACCCTCGATCCTGTCGTGCCGTCCGGCGGGCTCCCGCGAGCCCCAGATGCGCTGCGCCAGCGCCGGGTGGAGAATCTGCGTCACCAGGCTCGACTTGCCCGAGCCGCTGACGCCGGTGACCGCCACGAACTTGCCGAGCGGGAAGGCGACGTCGATTCCCTTGAGGTTGTTCTCTCGCGCACCGCGCACGACGAGCGCATCCCGCTTCCCGTTCCGCCGTTTCGAAGGCACGGGCACCGATCGGTCGCCGCGCAGGTACGCGCCGGTGATCGACCGACGATTCTCCAGCAGCCCGTCGAGCGTGCCGGAATGGATCAGGCGACCCCCGTGCTCCCCAGCGGCCGGGCCGATGTCGACGACCCAGTCCGCCGATCGGATTGTGTCCTCGTCGTGCTCGACCACGAGGAGCGTGTTCCCCAGCTCGCGGAGCCGCTCGAGCGTGGCGATGAGCCGCGCATTGTCGCGCTGGTGGAGGCCGATCGAGGGCTCGTCGAGGATGTAGAGCACCCCCATCAGGCTCGAGCCGATCTGGGTCGCCAGCCGGATCCGCTGCGCCTCGCCGCCGCTCAGCGTCCCGGACGCCCGGTCGAGGGTCAGGTAGTCCAGCCCGACGTCGACGAGGAAGCCCAGCCGTCCTCGGATCTCCTTGAGCACCTGGCGCGCGATCGTGTTTTCGCGCTCGGTGAGACGATCGGGCAGGCCGCTGTACCAGGCGAGCGCATCGGTCACCGATCGTCGCGTCGTCTCGATGATGTTCCTGCCGGCCACGGTGACGGCGAGCGACTCCGGCTTGAGGCGCATCCCGCCGCAGGTCGGGCAGGGCTTGTTCGTCATGTAGCGCTCGAGCTCGGCGCGCATCGCATCCGATCCCGTTTCCCGGTGGCGGCGAGTGAGGTTCGGGATGATTCCCTCGAAGGTCGTCTTGAAGGTGTGGATGTTCCCGTTGCGCGCCCGGTACCGCACGTTGACCCGCTGACCGCGATTCCCGTGAAGGATGATGTGGCGCGCCTCGTCGGAGAGGTCGCGGACGGGGACATCGGTCCGGAAGCCGTAGTGCTCGGCGACCGCATCCAGGATCTTGCTGAACCAGCTTTCCGTGGCGGCCATCCGACGCCACGGCAGGACCGCCCCCTCGTCCAGGGAGAGCTCGTCGTTCGGGAGTACGAGGTCGGGGTCGATCTCGAGCCGCGAGCCGAGGCCCGTGCAGTCGGGGCAGGCGCCGTGCGGCGAGTTGAAGCTGAAATTGCGCGGTGCCAGCTCCTCGAAGGACCCGCCGTGCTCGGGGCAGGCGTACTTCTCGCTGTACAGCCGATCCGCCTCCTTCGGCGGCGCGTCCGGCAGGTTGACGATGAGGAGGCCCTCGGAGAGGCGCAGCGCCGTCTCGATCGAGTCGGCCATCCGAGTGGCGTCGGGCCGCGGGTTCCCGTCCTCGTCGACGGCGCGCACCACGAGGCGGTCGACGACGACCTCGATGCTGTGCTTGTACTTCTTGTCGAGGGCGATCTCCTCGTCGAGGTCGCGCAGCTGTCCGTCGACCCGGACGCGGACGAAGCCGCCCTGCTTCGCCCCGGCCAGGAGCTTCTCGTGCTCGCCCTTGCGGTCCCGCACGAGCGGCGCCATCAGCATGACCCGCGTGCCCTCGGGAAGCCGATAGACCTGGTCGACCATCTGCTCGACGGTCTGGCGCTCGATCTCGCGGCCGCAGACCGGGCAGTGCATGCGGCCGATCCGCGCGAAGAGGAGCCGCAGGTAGTCGTAGATCTCGGTGACGGTGCCGACGGTGCTCCGCGGGTTCCGCGATGCCCCCTTCTGGTCGATGCTGATCGCCGGGCTGAGCCCGTCGATCTGGTCCACGTCGGGCTTCTCCATCTGCCCCAGGAACTGGCGCGCATAGGCGGAGAGTGACTCGACGTAGCGGCGCTGGCCCTCGGCGTAGATGGTATCGAAGGCAAGGCTCGACTTGCCGCTGCCGGACAGCCCGGTGATCACGATCAGGCGGTCGCGCGGCATCTCCACGTCGATGTTCTTGAGGTTGTGCTCGCGCGCGCCGCGAACCACGATCTTGTCGGAGGGCATCGAACGCAATCCTAGCAGGAACTGCGCCGATGCGAACGCCTGTTCGGTTTCGCGATCAGCCGCTTGCACGGTCACAAATGCGATGGTCTGCCCGGTACCTGACACCGGATGACACGTATAGGACGGGCGCTGGACCTACGTGCTCATCGCCGCGTGGCGGCGAGCAGGTCGCGATACCACCGGCCGCTCGCCTTGAGGGTCCTTCGCTGCGTGGCGAAGTCGACATGCGTGATCCCGAACCGCGTGCCATAGCCCAGTGCCCACTCGAAATTGTCGAGGAGCGACCAGGCGAAGTAACCGACGAGTGGGACGCCTTCGCCGATGGCGGCCGCAGCCGCCTCGACGTGATCGGCGAGGTACCGCAGTCGGTCGATGTCGCTCACCGCTCCGTCATCCGCGGCGAGGTCCTCGAAGGTGGCTCCGTTCTCGGTGATCGCGATAGCCGGCGGGGCGTACTCCCGCGCGATGCGGGACAGCGTCGAGCGCAGGCCATCGGGATGGATCTCCCAGCCGTTGCCCGTCTGATTTCCCGCGGCGGGCAGGACCCGAGCGCCGATGCCCCAGTCCGGCGCCGGAGGAGCCGCAACGACCCGCTCCCGGCGGTAATAGTTCAGCGCGAGGAAATCGAGACCGGGCGGGGCCGCCACCGCGTCGAGGTCCAGCCCATCGAGCAGGCCATGTGCCTCGTACCAGGCCACCACGTCGGACGGATAGCCGCGGCCGAAGCTCGGGTCCAGGAACCAGCGGTGCATGGCGCCGTCGTAGCGAACCGCCGCCGCGACATCCTCCGGTCGGGTCGTCGCCGGATCGACGTACGCGACGTCGTGCCCGATCCCGATCCGAGCCTCCGGTGCTTCGCGCCGCACCGCCGCGGCTCCCGCAGCATGGGCCAGGTGGGTGTGGTG
>DASVEH010000186.1:0-3723 GCA_036380655.1 Candidatus Limnocylindria bacterium
CTGCTCGCCGCCGCCTTCACCGCTCGCTCAATCGGGACGTTCGCGCTGCGGCTGGCCTGGGCGGTGCTGACCCTTGTCGCCGGCCTCTGGCTGCTGGTCGAACCCGACCATGGCACGCTGACGCTGACCCTGGTGCTCGGCGTCTACTTCCTCTTCATGGGGGTGACGCGCCTAGCGCTCGCCTTCGACGGCCGGGGCCGGGAGGGCGCCGGCCTACTCGGCCTGAGTGGCTCCGCCGGTCTGCTGATCGGCGTGCTGATCCTCGCCGAGCTGCCCAGCTCGGCCGACTGGGCGATCGGCCTGTTGGTCGGCATCGACCTGATCTTCGCCGGCTGGACCCTGGTCGCCGTCGCCCTGATGGGCAAAGACCTCTCCCGCGCTTAGCTGGCTAAGGGCTTCACGCCGATCCAGAGGTGACTTGGGGAGGTGGGGCACACTGCCGCGCGCGGCGTCCTGTTTTCGCCCTCGCCACTTAAGAGAAGCGCAGCCATTTGGGGGCGAAAACCCAGCAAGCGGGAGGGTGCCTCATCCTCCCCAAGGCCCCACTGCGCCTGGCAGCCGGCAACTTCTCTGGCGAAAAACCCAGCGCGAGGCCGGAAACCCCCACGCCCCCACTACGATCCCGGGGTGAATCCGCCCCTGGTCCTGGTCATGGCGGCGGGCGAGGGCACCCGCATGCGCTCCTCGCTGCCAAAGGTCCTCCATCCCGTCTGCGGCCGGCCGATGGTCGCCTGGCCGATCCTTGCCGCCGGTGGGGCCGGTGCGGGTCGCATCGCGGCGATCGTCCCGCCCGACCGCGACATCACGCCGGGGCTCCCCGAGGGCACCGAGACAGTCGTCCAGCCCGAGGCCGACGGCACCGGCGGCGCCCTGCGCGCGGCGCTGGACCTGATCCGCGACGCGGAGACGGTCGTCGTCCTCTCCGGCGACCACCCGCTGATCTCCGCCCAGACCATCGCCGACCTGCTCGCGACGCATGCGAGCGCCGGCGCCGCCGCCACCGTGATGACCGCCGTGCTCGAGGACCCGGGCAGCTACGGGCGCGTCGTCCGCGACGGGGGCGGCGACCTGGCCCGCATCGTCGAGGCAAAGGCGCCAGGTGACGCCACTCCCGAGGAGCTGGCGATACAAGAGGTCAACGCCGGCACCTACGCCTTCGCCGCCGCGCCCCTCGCCGAGGCCCTGGAGCGGATCGGCAACGACAACGCCCAGGGCGAGTACTACCTCGGCGATGTGCTCCCGCTGCTGCGCGAGGCCGGTGGGCGGGTCGCGATTCACGCCGCTCCGGACACCACCGTGATGCTCGGCGTCAACACCCGCGTCGAGCTGGCCGAAGCCGAGGCCGAGGCGCGCCGTCGCCTGCTCGAGGCGCACATGCTCGCCGGCGCCACCGTCGTCGATCCCTCCTCGACCTGGATCGACGCGGACGTCGAGATCGCCGCCGACGCACGGATCGAGCCCGGCACGACCCTGCGGGGCAGCACCGCGATCGGCCAAGGCTCCGTGGTCGGCCCGCTGACCACGCTGATCGACACCAGGCTCGGCGCCGGCGTCAAGGTCCCGCACTCCTACCTGGTCGAGTGTGCGGTCGCAGACGGCTGCATGGTTGGCCCCTTCGCCTACCTGCGCCCCGGCGCCGTCCTCGACCCCGGCGCCAAGGCCGGGACCTTCGTCGAGGTGAAGAACTCGCGCCTCGGCGAGGGGGCCAAGGTTCCCCATCTGGCCTACGTCGGCGACGCCGAGATCGGCGCCGGGGCCAACCTCGGGGCCGGCACGATCACGGCCAACTACGACGGATTCCGCAAGCACCGCACTGTCGTGGGCCGCAACGCCCGCATCGGCGTTGACACGATGCTCGTCGCGCCGGTAGAAGTCGGCGACGCCGCCTACACTGGCGCTGGCGCCGTGATCAAGGACGACGTTCCCGAGGGGGCGCTGGCCGTGAGCGACAACGCACAGCGAAACATCGACGGATACGCCGACCGTATGGCGGCCAAGCAAGAGGAGAGCTCGTGAGCACGATCGAGGAGCGTCCGGAAGTGGTGGTGGCCCCGACGGCGATCCCGCACGACTACTCGAAGCGGATGATGGTGTTCGGCGGCCGCGGCTCGATGGAGCTGGCCGCCAAGGTCGCCGGCAAGCTCGGCCTCGACCTCGGCCAGGTGACGCTGAAGACCTTCGCCAACGGCGAGGTCTACTGTCGCTACGAGGAGTCGATCCGGGGCGCGGACGTCTTCCTCGTGCAGTCGACCTGCGCCAACGAGCAGTCGCAGATGACGCCGAACGACTCGCTGATCGAGCTGCTGACGATGATCGACGCCGCCCAGGGCGCCTCCGCCCACCGGATCATCGCCGTCATGCCCTGGTACGGCTACGCCCGCCAGGACAAGAAGTCGGCGCCGCGCGAGCCGATCTCCGCGCGGATCGTCGCCAAGTGCCTGGAGGGGGTCGGGGTAGACCGCGTCGTCACGATGGACCTCCACGCCGGCCAGGTGCAGGGCTTCTTCCACGTCCCGGTCGACCACATGACCGCGATGCCGATGCTGACCCAGTGGTTCGCCGACCAGCACTTCACCGAGGAGCTCGTGATCGTCTCCCCGGATGCGGGTCGGGTCAAGACCGCGCGCAACTTCGCCCGCCGGATCGGCACTCACTGGGCCGTGATGGAGAAGGAGCGCCCCGCTCAGCAGGTGGCCGAGATCGGCTACGTGGTCGGCGACGTGAAGGGCAAGACCGCTGTCCTGGTCGACGACATGATCGACACCGCAGGCACGCTGTGCGCGGCGGCCCAGACCGTGCTCGACGAGGGCGCGGCGCGGGTGATCGCCTGCGCCACCCACGGCGTCTTCTCCGGCCCCGCCTACGAGCGGCTTGCCTACGAGAGCTCGGGCATCGACCGCATCGTCGTCACCGACACGATCCCGTTGCGCCCCGGCGCCCCCGACAACATCACGGTGCTCTCCACGGCCGGGACCTTCGCCGACTCGATCCGGCGGATCTTCACCGACGACTCCGTCTCGGAGATCTTCGCCGGCGAGAACCAGCTCTTCTAGGGACGGCGACGATGGTCACCGAACTCGAGGTCCTGAAGAGCATCCATGTCCTAGCGGCCGCCTTCTGGGTCGGCGGCGGCTTCGTCCTCAACATCGCGATGTACATGGCGCCGCGTAGCGGCAACCCGGCCAACATGCTGGCCGGGATGCGGCTCTCCAGGGCGCTCGGCACCTATGTCTTCCCGGTGCTCGCCCTGATCGTCCTCATCACCGGAATCTGGATGACCGAGAAGTACTTCGAGCCCGACGAACTCTGGATCAGCCTCGGGATGACAGGCCTGCTGGTCGCCACCGCGATCGGGCTCTTCTACCTGCGGCCCAAGGCCAACAAGGCGATCGCCGGAATGGAAGCCGGCAACCCGCCGCCCCCCGGCAAGAACTGGGCCCCGACCGTCGCCCGGCTCAACCTGCTGATCGTCAGCGCCGTGCTCGTGCTGATGGTGATCAGGCCGACCTGAGCCCGGTGGGGGAGACGAACACGGAGCGGTCCGGCCGGCCCGCGCTGCGCCTCGTCGGCCACAAGGGCGCCGACCTGATCGCGCCTGGCAACACGGTTGCCAGCTTCGAGGCGGCGGTCGAGGCCGGCGTAGACACGATCGAGTTCGACGTCCTCTGGACCGAGGACGGTCACCCGCGGCTTCCCGCCGGCGAGCGCACGCCGCTCGTCGTC
>DASVEH010000187.1:0-9180 GCA_036380655.1 Candidatus Limnocylindria bacterium
CATCAGCCACGTCGACTTCTGCCTCGTGATCCCGGCCCCGACTCCGACGCCGACTCCGACGCCGACGCCGACCCCGACCCCGACCCCGACCCCGACGCCTACCCCCACGCAGACCCCGACCCCGACGGGTGAGGTCAGCGAGGGCACCCCGACGCCGACGCCGAGCCCGACGGAGCGCGGTGGCGTGGCAGGTGGCAACCCAACCCCGACGCCGGGTGGCCTGCCGAACACAGCTGTGGCACTCGACGGCGGCACCGTGCCGGCCGTGGCGCTGAGCCTGCTGCTGCTGGGTTCCCTGGTTGCGATGGCCTACATGCGACTCGCCCGCGAGCGGTAATCGCTCGAGGACGCGACGTTGAGACGGCCCCCGGATCGAATCCGGGGGCCGTTTCGTCTACCCCGTCGGTACCGTGGGAGCCCCGTACCAGGACCGTTGGTGCCGTCGGTCAACGCTCATTTAGCACGCAATTGCACCGGACCCCCCAAATCTCCTCAAATCTGGTCAATCACGTGGGTACCAAAGTACTGGACTCTGTGCATATACTCGCCGTCCTGCAGCTCGCTGCGGGGCCTCGGAATTCATCCGCACTGATCCCGGATCGGCTCGAGGGGGAGCCGAACGGCATACGGAACCATCTGGCGCACGAGTCGACGGGCAGCTGCCCTGGCCGATGACTCCGACCGGGAACCCCCACCGGCATGAGCGTCACACACGAGAGGTCTATCGGCACATCGAAAGGGTCGCGGCAGGCGACCAAAAGCCAGAGGGGCTGAACAACATGGACACCCGAGCATCCACGCGGACCCGGATCAGCGTATTCCCCGTATTCATCGCGCTTCTTCTCAACCTGGTCGCGGGCCCCCTGGCCCCCGTTAACCCGCTCACCGGCCAGGGTCCGGACACGACCGCCCTCGGGGCGGACGCCGTCGTCACCCAGGCCGAGGACGCGAGCGGCTGTATGGGCGTCGTCACGACGCCTGGCAGTGAGAACACCGACAAGCGCCTCATCTCGGGGAATCTCGAGCCGGGCGGCACTGCCACCTTTGAGATCAGCTTCCCCGTGGACGCTGATGATGTCGGTGGCGACTTCCGGATCACCGATTGCGTCTTCATCGACACCGATGGCGACGGCGACACCGAGGAGGGCGAGGCGGTCGCGAAGTACTTCATTGACTTCGTGCCCAACAACGTGAATTTCCTCCTCACCTTCACGTTGAACATTCCCGCCGACGCTCCGATCGGCGACGAGTACTGCAACTTCGCCAAGACCACGGAGAGCCCATCTCAGTCACAGGCGTCGAACCGCAAGGCGGGACCTGCATGCTTCGTGATCGGTGGCGCCATTCGCGTGTCCAAGGTGGACCAGGCGGGAGCCCCGTTGCCTGGCGCGACCTTCAGCGTCTCGTGCACGTTCCCGACGACCACTTCGGCCCTCGCGGCAACGATCATCGGGGCCCCCGATGACGGTTCGGTGACGGACGGCAACGATGCCAACGCAACCAATGACGCGACCGAGTCGTACGCGTCGACCTCCGGCGGGGTCCTCAATGTGACCGCCGTCACCGGCAGCGACGGCATCGTCTCCGTCAACGCACCGGTCGGCACGAGCTGCACGTTCACAGAGACATCGGCCCCCGACGGCTACCTGCCGCCAGCGCCGCCGGCCAACACCGTCACGCTCGTCGTGCCGGGCAGTGGCTCACCAGCCGCAACGCACACCTTCGTCAACACCGCGGTCACGCCCGACGTCGTCGTGAGCAAGGGCGCGTCCCAGACGACGGTGCTCGCGCCGTTCAGCGGCCTCGTCTACACGATCACCGCAAGCAACACGGGCAACGGCGCGGCGACCGGCGTGGTCATCTCCGACAACCTCGATGACGACCTCGTGGTCACCAGCGCGACCTGGGACAACGACCCGGGCACCGCCGGCGGCACCGGGACATGCACCGTGGGTGCAGGGAACGTCATCTCCTGCAGCGTCGGCATCCTTGCCGCGTCTGACGGCAATACGACCGGCGCCGAGCCGGACGTGGCGACGGCGACGATCACCGTGAATGTCCCGGTGGCTGCATGCCCGTCCGTCAGCAACACCTCAGGCGTCTCGGCGACCAACGAGGACGCCGCTCAGCAGAACAACAACGCGAGCAACACCGTCAACGTGACCGTCAACTGCCCCGATGCGTCGGTGGTGAAGACGGCCACCGAGGCCACGATCATTGGTGGCGACACTGCGTCGTTCAGCATCACCGTCGATGGCGGCACGCTGGGCACGGCTTCGGCGGTCACCCTGAGTGACACGCTGCCAGCCGGCTTCACCTGGACCGTCGGCGGCGCCGACATCGGCGACTGCTCGGCCGGTGGGCCCGCACTCACTGCCGGCGACACCGTTGCCGGCGGCGCGACCCTCAGCTGCGACTTCGGCCCGCTTGCCGCGGACGAGGACAAGACGATCACGCTGAGCGCCACGACGACGCTCGAGGCGTGCGAAGCCACAATCTCCAACACGGCCACGATCAGTGTGGCCGGGGACACGGTTGCCTCGAACAACACCAGCACGGCAACGATCACTGTCGATTGCCCTGATGCATCGGTGGTGAAGGACGCCGTCAATGCGACGATCGACGCGGGTGGGGAAGCCGCCTTCGATGTCGTCGTGACGGCCGGGGGTAGTGGTGACTCGACCAACGTCGTGCTCACCGACGAGAACCCGGCGGACAGTGGTCGCACCTGGACGATCTCCGGGGACGACTCAGGTGACTGCGCCGACCTGGAGATCGCTCCGGGCGAGACCCTGAGCTGCGATTTCGGCGACATCCCGAACGGCGAGTCGCGCACGATCACGATCACCACGACCAGCTCCGCCGAGGACTGCGCCGATGGGATCGCGAACACGGCCGACATCACCGCCGATGACGACGTCGACGAGACGAACAACAGTGATTCGGCCAGCATCACGGTCGACTGCCCCGACCTGTCGCTCGACAAGTCGGCGTCCAGCCTGACCGTTCTCGCTCCCGATACCCTCGAGTACGTCATCTTCGTCAGCAATGACGGCGACGGCGTTGCCGACAACGCAGTCACCAGCGACGACCTCGACGACGACCTCTCGATCGTCGGTTCTGTCGAGTACGACCTCGACGACGACGGGACGACCGATGGGTCGTGCACCGTATCGGCCGGCAATGTCATCGAGTGCGAGCTCGGCGACCTGGCCGCCGGCGCGACGGCCAGCGTGACGATCACCGTGACCGTCCCGTCGACGGCGTGTGCCGATGACCTGACCAACACGGCCAGCATCGCCGCCGACAACGAGTCAGCCGACGACCTGCAGAACAACAGCGACACGGTCAACGTGCAGGTCGACTGCCCCGACGTGTCGGTCCTCAAGACGTCCACCGACCCGGTGATCAGCAGCACCGAGTCAGCCAGCTTCTCGATCACGGTCGACGCCGGAACGCTCGGCACGGCCAGCGACGTGACGCTGACTGATTCGCTGCCGGCCGGATTCACCTGGACGGTCAGCGGCGCCGACATCGGCGACTGCTGGATCGGTGCCGACCCAACCCCGCTCGCGGCCGGTGACGAAGTCGCCGGTGGCAGCACCCTGAACTGCAACTTCGGACCGCTCGGAGCCGACGAAACGCGAACGATTTCGCTCTCTGCCGACACCGCGGAGACCGACTGCGACCTCACCATCACCAACACGGCGACGGTGAGCGCCGACGGCGACACGGCCACCTCGAACAACTCGAGCACCGCGACGGTCGAGGTCCAGTGCCCCGACATCAACGTGGACAAGCTCGCCGATGACGAGCTGGTGAGCGCCGGCGAAATGATCGGCTTCTCGATCGAAGTCGAGAACTCGAGCGAGCTCGGCACCGGGACGGCATTCGATGTCACGCTCGACGATGCGCTGCCGGGCGGCGCGGGCATCGACTGGGGCATCGACTACGTGATCATCAACGGCGTCGAGGCCAGTGATCCGAGCGACTTCTGCTCGATCGCCGGAACCCCGACCGAAGAGAGCCTGGAATGCGACTTCGGCGACATGGACGCCGGCGACAACGCCATCGTCCATGTCTCGAGCGAGACCACCTCCGCGTCGTGCACCACGTACGACAACGAAGCGGTCGCCGACGCGTTCAACCACGGGCAGGTCACCTCGGCCACGGCGACCGTGACCGTCGAATGCCCCGGACTGAACTTCACCAAGACCGCTGACGCCGATCCGATCGACGCCGGCGAGGAGGCCAGCTACACCCTCACGGTCTGGAACGCCGGACCGGGAGACGCCTTCGATGTCACTCTGCATGACGACCTCCCGGCCGGCCTGCAGTGGGACTTCGAGGTCGTCAGCGGTGATGCGACCGAAGCGGACTGCATGGTTGCGAGCAGCCTGGTCGACGGCGGCGTCGAGCAGATGTCGATCGACTGCGACTTCGGGACGCTCGGCGTCACCGATATGGCAGGCGGCATCGTGATCCGCGTCTTCGCCGACACGACCCGTGATGACTGCGGGACCCTCCTGAACGAGGCGTGGGCCGATGCGTCGAACGACGATCGCATCGACGCAGATGCCACGATTGAGGTGAAGTGCCCCACCATCGATCTGGAGAAGACCAACGACGCGGTCGGATCGGTCCTCCCCGGCTCGACGGTGACCTACACGCTGACGCTGACCGTCGATGACGGACCGGCGAACGACGTGGAGGTGGTCGACGTGATGCCTGACGGGCTCGAGAGCCCGACCGACATCAGTGATGGCGGCGTGTTCGACGCCACCGATGGCTCCATCAGCTGGAGCCTTGGCGACCTCGCTGACGGCACGTATACCCTGACCTATCAGGCGGTGGTGTCCGAGGGCGCGGAGAACGGCGACGAGCTGGTGAATGTGGCCGCCGCCACGAGCCCGAACTCGCAGTGCCCGGACCTCGAGACCCTCGGGCCGGACTGCGAGGACGACTCGACGGTGACCGTTCGCGTGCCGACCCTGGTGATCGACAAGGTGGCCAGCACCGAGCTGATCACCATCACCGGACCAGACGATGCACTGGTGGCAACCCCGTCGGTGGTCACCTGGACCCTGAGCTGGACGCTGACTGACGGACCGGTCACCAACGCGGTGATCACCGATGAGGTCCCCGTCGGCTTCGAGTTCCTGGATGCCTCGGATGGTGGAGTCCTGGTTGACGGTGCCGTCACATGGAGCTTCCCAATGCTCAGCGAGAGCGGGAGCGTGACGTTCCGCACGACGGTCGACCCGGAGACGATCTCTCGGGCCGCCCCGACCGTGAATGTCGCTGTCATCGAGTCGGACCAGACGCCGGAGGACGAGGGCGAGGACAGCGTTCGGGTCACCCAGGAGGGTGAGCTGGGCGGCAATCCGACCCCGACGCCGAAGCCGTCGCTGCCGAACACGGCGACCGGCACCGGCATCAACGGTGAGCCGATCACCGTCCCGATCGAGCTGCTGGCATTCCTCTTCATCGGTTCGCTCGGCGCCCTGGCGCTGGCGAACGTGAAGGCGAGGAACCGCCGCCGGTAGCGGCTTCGCGCGGGGCCGATGCCGCATCGGTCCCGCGCATTGATCCAGCCCCCCTGGCAGGGACGGGGCAGGGGTTCGCCTCTGCCCCGTCTTCTGTGTCCGGGGGTTCGCCGATGGATGGCCGAGGACGCTAGCCCTCCGACTGGACCTCCAGCGACGGTGCCGGCTCCTTCGAGTGCTCCGGCCGAGGCGTCCGATCCGGCCTGGGGGTCGCCTCCGGCCTCGGTGTCCGGTCCGGCGCCCCGGCTGGCTCCTCCCGCGGGCCCGACATCGGGCCGGGGCCGTCTGCAGGGGTCGCGCCTCGGCCATTCGCGCTTCCCCGGGTGTCGGCGCCGGGTGCCGGCGCATTGTCGAACGCGCGCTCCACCCTCTCGCGAGCGGCGTCAGGCAGCTGCTGGAGCAGCATCTCGAGGACGAGAAGGTGGCGCTCGATGCGGGCGGCGCGGAACGGGCCAACCGTCGCGCCGAGAGATTCAAGACGCGCGTACTCGGCCTCGATCGCGGGCGCGAGGGCGAGCGCCAGGTCGATGCGGCCGGCATCGGTCAGGCGTGCCAGCTCCTCGATCCGCATGCCGAGCGCGTATCCAGCGAGATCCCCATGCAGATGGGCGGGCACCAGCTCGTACCGAAGCTCCTCGATCCGCTGCTTGAGCGGGTAGAGCGCCTCGCCCGGGAGTGCGTTCTCGGCGGCCGCGAGGACGGCAGTGCCCGTCATGCCGAGGGTGAAGCTCGCGTACAGGCAGGCGCGGCCGAGGCGCCCCATCTTTCCACCGACGCCCCAGCGCCGGGCGGGTTGCCCGATCCCTTCGCGGGCCGCAACGAAGCGGTTCACGGCGTCCGTGCGCAGGCGGCGCCGGAAGAGCGGGTCGGGATCGATCTCGTCGCGGAGGGCCGCCAGGTAGCGTTCGACGGCTGCGTCGGAGAGGCTGGGCGGGGGCCGGATCGCGCGGTTGAAGAGGCTCATCGCTTCGCCTCCTCGCCCAGGAGTCGGCGCAGCGACTCGATGGCCCGGAAGGTCAGCCCGCGGATTGTCCCTGCGCGGCGCCCCATCACGCGAGCCGCCTCCTCCGCGGAGAGACCGACCGCGTACCGCAGGGCAATGGCTTCCTGCTGGTCAGGCGTCAGGCGGCGGATGGCCGCGCGCAGCTCACGAATCTCCTCGCCCCGCACCGAGATGGCGTCCAGGCCGATGCCGTCGCTGGGCTCGGCGATCGCTCCCAGCTCCTCGGTGGGGCGAAGCCGGCGCTGGTGGTCGATGACGGCGTTCCGCGCGATGCGGAAGGCCCACGCCGCGAACGGCCGCCCGTTGTGGCGGTAGCGTGGCAGGGCGCTGACGATCCGCTCGAACACGAGGTGGGTGACGTCCTCGGCGTCCTCGCGACGGCGCACCCGGACCGCCACGTAGCGGTAGATCGGATCGACCAGCGCGTCGTACAGCCGGCCGACCGCCTCCACGTCACCCGTGGTGGCCGCAATGGCAAGCTCGTCGACGGTCGCGTCATCCGCCGCGGGGGCCGCCGTGCCCGTGCCATGGCGATGCCCGTCGACGAACGTCGGACGGAGGGTGGCGCGGAGAGGCCTGTCATGCATGGGGCAGCGAGCTCGGGCAAGGGTAGCTCAGCGCACGCTAGCACCAGCCGCGCGTGCTGACCAGACTTCAGATGATGGCCAGTTCGCGACCTACCCGCTCGAAGGTCTCCAGGCAGGTATCGAGCTCGGCGCGCGAGTGCTCGGCGGTCACGATCGTCCGCACGCGGCTCTGGTCGTCGGGGACGGTCGGGAAGCCGATGCCCATGGCGAACACGCCCTCCTCGAAGAGGCGGTCGCTGAACCGATGCGCCAGCGCGCCGGCGCCCACGATGACCGGCGTGATCGGTGTCTCGGAGTGCCCCGTGTCGAAGCCGAGGCGTTCGAGGCCGGCCTTGAAGTGGCGGGCATTCTCCCAGAGCCGCTCGATCAGCTCCGGCTCGGACTCGAGCACGTCGATCGCGGCAAGGCAGGCGGCGGCGACCGCCGGCGGGTGGGAAGTGGAGAAGAGGAACGGACGCGCCCTGTGCTCCATGACCGTGCGCAGCGCAGCCGGCCCGGCGACATAGCCGCCGAGGACGCCGATCGCCTTCGACAGGGTCCCCACCTGCACCTGCACGCGACCGTTCAGATCGAAGTGGTCGACGCTTCCCCGCCCGTTGCGTCCGAGGACGCCCGAGGCGTGCGCGTCGTCGACCATGACGATCGCCTCGTGCTCCTCGGCTGCCTCGACGATCTCCGGCAGCCTGGCGATGTCGCCATCCATGCTGAACACGCCATCGGTGATGACGAGGACGGTACGGTCCGCATCGGTCTCGCGGATCTCGCGCAGCGTGCTGCGCAGGGCGTCGACATCGGCATGCGGAAAGATCTTGCGTTCCGCCTTGGTGAGGCGGATGCCGTCGATGATGCTTGCGTGGTTCAGCGCGTCGCTGACGATCGTGGCGCTCTCGGGCGCCAGGATGGGGATGACGCCGGTGTTGGCGGTGAAGCCGGACTGGAAGGTGAGGACCGCCTCGGTGTGCTTGAAGGTGGCCAGTCGCGCCTCCAGCTCCTCGTGCAGGCTCATGGTCCCGGCGATCGTGCGAACCGCGCCTGAGCCGGCGCCGTACCGTTCGACCGCGTCGAGGGCCGCGCGCCGCAGCTTCGGATGCGTGTTGAGACCGAGATAGTTGTTCGAGCTGAGCGTGATGACCTCGCGGCCGTCGATGACGCATCGACTCTTCTGCTCGCTCTCGACCACCCGAAGACGCCGATAGAGTCCTTTGGCCCTGAGCTCGTCGATCTCGGCATCCAGGAAGGCGAGCGGGTTGCGTGCCCGCGCGGGAGCATCGGTCATGGGCACAGCATAGCCCTGCCGCCCGACCGCTACGGGACGAGGACGACCTTCCCCGCATGGCGCGAGGCGATGAGGTCGAACCCCTGCTTCCAGTCGGCCAGGTCGAGCCGGTGGGTGATGATCGGTGACACGTCGAGCGCCCCGGAGCGCAGCAGCGCCTGCGTCCGCTCCCAGGTGCCGTAGATGCGGCGGCCATAGATGCCGTGCAGGCGCAGGCCCTTCATGATCACGAGCTCGGAGAGTTCGACCTGCGGGGGCTCGGCGAAGATGCCGAGCAGGCGGATCGACCCACCGCGGGTCACCACCCGCAGCGCCTGGGCCAGCGCGGGCGCCGCGCCGCTCATTTCGAGGACCACCTCGACCCCGTCGCCGCCGGTGGCGGTCGCGACGCGCTCCTCGGTTTCCGCGTCCGCGGCATCGAGCGCCAGGTCGGCGCCCATCGTGCGCGCCAGCTCGAGCCGATACGGCTCCGTGTCGGTGGCGATGACGAGGCTCGCGCCGGCCGCCTTCGCGATCCCGATCGCGCACAGCCCGATCGGACCGCAGCCGGTGACCAGCACGCTGCGACCCTCGATCGGCTCGGCGAAGGCCGCGTGGACGGCGTTGCCCATCGGCTCCTGGAGGGCGACGACCGCCGGGTCGAGCCCGTTCGATTCGATCGCGTTCGCCTCCGGGATGACCACGCGCTCGGCGAAGCCGCCATCGACGTGGACGCCGATCACCCGCAGGCTGCGGCAGAGGTGCATGTCGCCACGGCGGCATTGCGCG
>DASVEH010000188.1:0-7435 GCA_036380655.1 Candidatus Limnocylindria bacterium
GGCTTGGACTCCTCGGCGGCGGCCAGCTCATCGGCCGTCCAGCCGATCGTGACCTTCGACGTCGTGAGACTGACGACCGCGTCGGCCGGAACGACCCGGGTGGTCCCGTCGCGGTACGGCGTCACTGCCACGCCGTGGAAGATGCCCTCGGTCTCCGTGCCGAGCATGGCCGCCACGCGACCGAGCTCTTCGCCGTCGGGGCCGACCACGAGCGTCTCCGCCTCGACGTAGCTCCAGGCCACGGGGTCGTCGGGACCGGGAAGGTCCAGCTCGGCGGCATGCGGCTCGCCGGGTTCGCCCGTATTGCCGGCGGTGTCGCCGGGCGGGAGCGTCTCCACGTCGGGGTCGATGCCGCCCTTCATGCCCGGATCGTCGATGCCGCCGGGCTTCCGATCGAAGTCATTCATGCTGCCTGCCCACCGCACGCGGAGTGCCAGAGCTCAATCGAAGAGCCGCTCGAGGTGCCAGGTGCCGCGGATCTCGTCGAGATAGATCGTGCACAGCAGCCCGGAGCGGGTGACCACCTTGTAGCAGGCGCGCGCCACCGGCTCGCGCCACCAGCCGTCGTCGACCCGCCATCGGTTGCAGATGCCGAGCTCGCCGTGATCGGTGCCGTCCATGCGCAGGCGGGTCGGCACCCCGGCCGCATCGGTGTCGACCTGGACGAGCGGATGATCCGCGTAGACCTTCGTCATTGGCCGATGTCCACCAGCCGGGACCGATGCTCGGGCAGCGCCGCGGTCGGCCGCTCGACGACGGCCCGCCAGAGGCGGCCCTCCCCGAACCGATGCCGGATCCGCTCCAGCGACCAGCGCAGCTCCTCCCACCGTCCGGCGCGTGCCTCGAAGGCGGGAAGCTGTCTCGTCGTCGGGTCGCTGAGCCGATCGAAGGCAAGGAGGAGCGCGGCGACCCGTGGCTCGATGGGTTCCTCGTCCGGCGCCCCATCGAAGTTACCGTGGTTGGCATCTGGCAACTTCGCGCGGAACCGGGACCGGGCGGCGGCCTCGAGGCGGGAGAGGAGCAACCGCGCGATCCAATCCGGCTCGAGCGCCGGCTGCGGAAAGGGTTGCGCCACGCGCAGGGCGGGCGCGTCCTCGAACGTCAGCACCAGCGTGGCGCGGCCGGGTGCCAGGTGCCGCTCCCCGAGCCGGGTGCACAGCTCGGCGGAGAGGCGTCGCAGGGTGAGGCCCACGGCGCCGATCTCGTCGAGCGGCATCTCGAAGGTGACGCCCGCCTCCACGCGTTCCGGGCGCCGGCGCGGCGCGATCGGGCGAGGATCGTGACCGCGGGCGAGGGCCTGGAGCCGCTCCCCCGCCGTGCCGAACTGGGCGCCGACCGCGGAGCGCGGCAGGTCGGCCAGCTGGCCCATCCGCGTCAGCCCGAAGAGCGCGAACCGCTGGCGCATCGCCGCGTCGGCCGGCAGCAGGGTGAGCGGCAGGTCGCGCAGCTCTCCCGCCTCGAGGGCGTGGAACGCCGCCGGCGACTCGGGGCGCTCGAAGCGTGCCAGGCGCGCCGCGAGCGTCGCCAGCCAGCGGTTGTCGCCGATTCCGCAGCGCACCGTCAGCGGGGCCACGCCTCGGGCGAGCATCACGGCCCGGGCCGCGATCCGGCGCTCCGGCCCCCACGTCGGTCCCAGGCCGGTCACGTCCACCAGCGCCACGCCGATGTCCACGGCCTCCACCCGCGGGGAAAGGTCGTCGAGCGCGTCGAGCATCCGCTCGAAGGGGGTCGGATCGGCCTCCGGCACGCGCAGCTCGGGCCAGGCCAGGGCGAGGATGCGGGTCATGAGCGGGAGAGGATCGACACGACCTGCACCTACGTGCCGCTGTATGGGCCCTGGCGGACGCGGTCGCGGACCGGGCCGATCTCCGGCCAGCCCGCGGCAGTGCCGTCCCAGCCGTATCGCCACGGGTCGAGGCTCTCGACCCACCAGGTGGCCCCCAGCCGGGCGGACTCGGTCGGATCGTCCTCGCCGGGAGTATGGCCGCCGTCGAACATCTCGAAGGGCAGTCCGGTCTCGGGATGGCTGGCCTTCAGCTCGGCGAGGAGCGCGCTGAACTTCTCCGCCCAGCCCTCGGTCGGCAGTGGGAAGAGCGGATTCATCCCGTCCCAGCGTGCGGCGCGGCGGATCGGTCCCCGGTTCGGCCAGTAGCCGGCCACGATGATCGGGATGCGCGGCTCCTGGACCGGACGTGGCAGGAAGGTCATCGGCGCCAGCTGGTAGTGGTCGCCGCTGAAGCTGAACTCCTCGCCGCTCCACAGGCCGGCGATGATCGAGAGCGCCTCGTCGAGCATGGCAGCGCGAACCGTCCGATCCCCCGGCTCGCCGAAGGCGGTGAGCTCGACGTCCACCGGCTCGCCGATCCCGACACCGAGCAGCACCCGCCCGTTCGAGAGGTGATCGAGCGAGACGGCCTGCCGCGCGACCACCCACGGACGGCGGCGCGGGAGCGGCGTGACCATGGGACCGATCGTCATCCGCTCGGTGACGGTGGCGATCGCCGCCAGGAGCACCCACGGGTCCTGCACCGGCAGCGGCGAGGCGCTGAACCGGATGTGGTCCCACAGGAAGAAGCCGTCCCATCCGGCGGCCTCCGCGTCGCGAGCGAGCTCCACCATGGTTCGGGGATCCGCCCACTCGCCGAAGTTCGGGATGCTGATCGCGTATCGCACGTGTGCTGCTCCTCCTGTGTACCGATGGATTCGATGGTGGCTCAGGCGCTCACGACGCGGAGGGCGGGGCGTGCCTCCGCGTCGATCCACGGCTCGGCGAGTGCCGGCGCGAGCGGGTCGATGCGCCGCCCCTCGCCGAACCAGAGGTCGAGCTCCGCCGACCCGCCGGCCAGCGCCCATCGGTGCCGTTCGACGGTGGCATGCACCCGCTGGCCGACGATGTCGCGGCCGATTCCCAGCCAGGCGGTCCGACGAAGCGCCAACCGCACGCCGGCGACGGCGCCCGCCACCGAGCGCCCCGCAGGCGCCAGCACGAGCGCGGAGGTCGAGCCCGATCGGGCGAGCAGCGAGGCGAGCCGATCCAGCGCCCGCCGATCGGGCATGGCGCTCTCCCCGAGGTCCAGCACGAGAGCGTCGATCAGGCCGGACCGCCCGAGCCAGGCCGCCAGCTCGACCGCCTCGGCGGGGTCGCGCGGACGGACGACGAGCAGCCATTCGAGGCTCACCCCGAGACGCGCGGCGACGGCCGGATCGAGGGTGCCGTCGAGATCGAGCCAGGCCGTCAGTCCGCCCGCCGCCTGGGCCGCCGCCAGGGTGCCGAGCGCCAGCGTGGTGGCTCCGCTTCCCGCCGGAGCGTCTAGGAGCGCCAGCGAGCCGCGCGGCCAGCCACCGGTGTCCCCCCGCCCACCAGCCAGCGCGGCATCGAGGGACGGATGACCGGTCGGGACCGATGGGCGCGCCCGCTCCAGCATCGGCTCCGGGTCGCTCCCCCGGCGCAGTGCCAGACCACGTTCGCGCAGCGTCTCGAGGGCGGTGGCAAGGGACGGCGAAACGGCGGCATCGGTCCTCATCGGACCATGCATGATAGAACAGATGTTCTAGTCGGGGAAGGTCCGAATCGGCTTTGCTATACTCGCCGCCGGCCCGTTGGGGATGTAGCTCAGCTGGGAGAGCACCGCGTTCGCATCGCGGGGGTCAGGGGTTCGAGTCCCCTCATCTCCACCACCCATCCGCCGTCAGCGCGGTCGACCGGCCCTCAGGGTCTCCACCGACTTCGCGATGCGCCGTTGCCGGGTCTCATCGGTCTTGGCGCCGGTGACCTGGAGCACGTGCCAGGACCGGTTGCTGTACGAGAGGCCGTCGAAGGTGGCGCGGGCGGCAGGCTCGGCATCCAGCGCTGCGGCAAAGTCCTCCGGAACCGTCACCTCGCGGGGCTGCGTGTCGAGCTCGAGCGCGACCTCGATGTCGTCGCCACCCGCCACCCCCGCACCGGCTCGGTGCTCGGCGCTCACGCCGTCATGTACTCGCCGCCCATGACGGCGACCGTGTTGCGGTACGTGTAGCCGTTGATCGTGACTCGGACCGGCGGCCGCTTGCCGGCCCCGAGCGCCTCGACAACCTCGTCGGGAACCACGAAACCGGTCGACGTCTTGCCGCTCTGGAGGAGGGTGGTGCGAAACTTCATGGACCGATTGTGCACCGACGCCACCGGCGCCGACGCCGACTCGGGTTGCGCCCAGCACGTAGGATGGGCGCTCAGCCCGAAGCATCTCGCCAATGGCATCGCATGAACGAGGGAGGTTTGCGTCCATGCCCCGATCGGCCCTTTCCCTTATCGGCCTCGTGGTTCTCGCACTGGTGGTCACCGCCTGCGGCGACACGCCACCGCCAACAGCCAGCGACCAGGCCGGAGCGAGTCCCGGCGCGGAGAGCCCGGCCGCGACGACCGGCGAGGAGCCGGCTCCGGGTGAGGGACGGCTGGCGCAGATCCGGGAGCGCGACTCGCTCATCTGCGGCGTGAACGACGGCCTCCCCGGCTTCGGTTTCCTGGACGAGAGCGGCGAGAACGTCGGCTTCGACGTCGACTTCTGCCGCGCCATCGCGGCGGCCGTGCTCGGTGACCCGACCAAGGTCGAGTTCCGCACACTCGACGCCGACGGACGGCAGCCGGCCATCCAGAGCGGCGAGATCGACGTCCTCCTCCGCAACACCACCTGGACCGTCAGCCGCGACGCGACGTGGGGGCTTTTCGCGCCGACCACCTTCTATGACGGCCAGGGCATGATGGTTCGGGAGGCGGACGGGATCGCCACCCTCGAGGACCTCGAGGGCGCCACGATCTGCGTCCAGACCGGCACGACGACCGAGCTGAACCTGGCCGACGTGTTCAATGCGCGCGGGATCGAGTTCACCCCGCAGCCGTTCGGCGACGACACCCAGACGTACGACGCCTACGACGAGGAGAGCTGCGACGCGGTCACCAGTGACCGATCCCAGCTGCTGGCGCAGCGCACCGCGCTCTCGAACCCGGACGAGCACGTGATCCTCGACGAGGTCATGTCCAAGGAGCCGCTCGGTCCTGCCGTCCCGTTCGGTGACGACCAGTGGTTCAACATCGTCCGGTGGGTCGTGTTCGCCACGATCGAGGCGGAGGAGCTCGGCATCACCCAGGACAACGTCGCCAGCATGGTCGGCGACGAGAATCCGCTCATCGGGCGACTGCTCGGCAGCGAGGGTGACCTCGGGCTCGGCCTGGAGCCCGACTGGGTCGTCGATGTGATCAGTGCCGTGGGCAACTACGGCGAGATCTACGACCGCAACCTGGGTCCCGGCACGCCGTTCGAGCTGGAGCGTGGACCGAACGCGCTCTGGACCGATGGCGGCCTGCTCTACGCACCGCCCTACCGGTAGAGAGCATGACGTCCGGGGCGAGGTGACTCGCCCCGGACGTTTGCCACCGCCGCCGGCATGACGGCCGCAACCCGCACCGAGCACCATCAGCACGGCGTGCCGCCCTGGCGCGATGCCCGCGTCCTGCGCGTGGTGGTCCAGGTCGCCGTGCTGCTCGGGGTGGGCCTGCTCGTGGCCTACCTCGCGAACAACCTCACCACGGCGATGGCCGAACGCGGGTTCACCGTCAGCTTCGGCTTCCTGGATCGTCGCGCCGGATTCGAAATCGGCGAGAGCCCCGTGCCGTACAACGCGTCGGACACGTACGGTCAGGCGTTCCTGGTCGGGCTCCTCAACACGCTGTTCGTCAGCATCGTCGGGATCATCCTGGCGACCATCCTGGGCATCATCCTGGGCGTCGCGCGCCTGTCCCCCAACTGGCTCGTCAACCGGGCGGCGGCCGGATACGTGGAGGTCGTCCGCAACACCCCGCTCCTCCTCCAGCTCTTCCTCATCTACTTCATCGTCCTGCTTCAGCTGCCGGCCGTGCGCAACACGATCGAGCTGTTCGGAACCGTCTTCCTCAACCAGCGCGGACTCTTCGTCCCGGGCCCCCAGCCGGGGGCGACCTTCGTGCCGTGGCTGGTGCTGGTCGGTCTGGGGCTCGCTGCGCTCATCGGCGGCTCCATCGTCGCCGGTCGCCTCGAGCAGCAGGGCCGCCCGGGGTACCGGCTCGGACTCGTCGGCCTGGTCGTCCTCGGGGTGCTCGCGATCGGCGGCTGGTTCGCCCTGGCGCCGATGACGTTCGACCTCCCCGTCCGCGGCCGCTTCAACTTCTCCGGTGGCCTTGCCCTGTCGACCTCGTTCACGGCACTCCTGCTCGGGCTGGTGCTGTACACCGCCGGCTTCATCGCGGAGGTGGTGCGCGGTGGCATCCAGGCCGTGCGCCACGGCCAGGTCGAGGCGGCTCGAGCGCTCGGGCTGTCGGAGGGCGACACCCTGCGGCTCATCGTGTTCCCCCAGGCGCTGCGGGTGATCGTGCCGCCGCTGACCAGCCAGTACCTGAATCTCACCAAGAACTCGAGCCTCGCCATCGCGGTCGGCTACCCGGACCTGTTCAAGGTCGGCGAGACGATGGCAAACCAGACCGGACAACCGGTCGCCGTCATCACCCTCGTCATGGCGACCTACCTGGCGATCAGCCTCGTGACCTCGGTCCTGATGAACCTCTACAACCGCCGGGTCCAGGTCCTGGAGCGCTAGGCATGCTCGACGGGATGCTGGCGCCGCCGGCGACGGTCAGGAATCCGCGGGAGTGGCTGCACCGGAACCTGTTCCCCACCCTGCTCAGCTCGCTGGTGACCGGCCTGGTCGCCGGACTGCTGCTGGTGATCGCCATCAGGGTCGGCCAGTGGGCCTTGGCGGAGGCGCGCTGGGATGTCGTCACACGAAACCTGCGCCTCCTCCTTATCGGCCAGTTTCCCGGGGACCAGGCATGGCGCATCTGGGTCGCCCTGATGGTCATCTCCGTCCTCAGCGGCCTATCGGCGGCGAGCTTCGGCCGCACCACCCGGGCGCTCGCGGTCTCGCTGTCCGCCTTCCAGCTGCTGCTCGCCGGGATGATCGCCATCTCGCCGCTGGGGCCTATTCCGGCCGCTGCCCTGCTGCTCAACGCGGCCCTCGTCTGGGCCGGTCTCGTCGCCGCGCGTCGCGTGGCGATCCCGCCCCGGGCGCTGACCATCGGCTGGATCGTCTCGCTGCCGGTGACCTTCGTGCTCCTCAGCGGAGTGCCGGGAACGCCACTGCCGACCGTGAGCTCCCATCTGTGGGGAGGGCTGCTGCTGACCGTCCTGCTGGCCGCCGCGGGCATCCTCATCTCGTTCCCGCTCGGCGTGCTCCTGGCGATCGGCCGTCGCAGCACGATGCCGGCAATCCGCTTCGTGAGCACCGCCTACATCGAGCTCATCCGGGCGGTGCCGCTCGTCACGATCCTCTTCATGGCGGACATCATGCTTCCCTTCTTCCTGCCTGGCGAGGTGCGCATCGAGCGCGTGACGCGCGCCATGGGCGGGATCGCCCTCTTCTCGGCGGC
>DASVEH010000189.1:0-7038 GCA_036380655.1 Candidatus Limnocylindria bacterium
CACGGCGTGCGCCTCGTAGGCCTCGCTCTCTTCCGTGCCGGCCTTGCTCGCGGTCTCGTCGGCCAGGGTGCCGAGGGCCTCGGCGACCTCTTCGCGCTTCCCCGCCGCGCCGAACGGCTTGCCGAGCTTCTGGAGCTTGGCGAGGTGCTGCTGATCGACCTTCAGGTCGGCCTTGAGCTGCTGCTTGACGGCGGCAACCGGGTGCGCGCCGCTCAGCTGTGAGCCGCTGTCGACGATCGACTGCTGGATGGCGATGGCCTCGTCGAACTCGTGCTTGATGAACTCGGTACCCGATGGCATGAGATCCCCTCCATGGTGGTTGATATTCGCCGCACCCTACGCACGCGCCGTGCCACCCGCGGGGCGCCGCCCCGCCCTACGCCTGCCGCGTCGGCAACGCGAGCAGGAGCCCGGTGTCGCCGTCCACGCGAAGCTCGCCCTGCGCCGGGATCGAGCCGGGCCGGCCGGACGAGGAGAGGAGCAACGAGGCTCCGTGAAGCTGCTCGGGCAGCCGCCAGGTGTCCGGCTCGGCGGAGACGTTCAGGACGACGGCGAGCCGCCTGCCCCGATGCTCACGGGCGTAGGCGAGGATGGAGCCGGTGGCCGGCAGTGGGGCATACGAGCCGATCGCCAGCGCGGGCTCGTTCCGTCGCAGGGCGAGCAGCGCGCGATACAGGCTCAGCATCGAGTGCGGGTCGGCGCGCTGGGCCTCGACGCTCCCCTCGTCCGCATCGGTGCCGACGGGGAGCCACGGCTGGCCCTCGGTGAAGCCGCCGTGGGCGGTCCGATCCCACCGCATCGGCGTCCGCTGCGGGTCGCGTCCGAGGCCCTGACCGGGGACGGTCGTTTCGCGCACGTCGACCGCCCGCTCCGGTGGGATCTCCACGTCGCGCATGCCGACCTCGTCGCCGTAGTAGATGGTGGGCGTGCCCCGCAGGGTCATCAGCAGCATGGCCGCGACGCGCGCCTGTGCCGGACCCACCCGGCTGGCGATGCGGGGCTGGTCGTGGTTGCCCAGCACCCAGTTGGGCCAGCCATGGTCAGGCAGCGCGCCCTCGTATCGGTCGATCATGGCCTCCAGCTCGCGGGCCGCCCACGGCGTCGAGAGAAGGTGGAAGTTGAAGGGCAGGTGCGCGCCCTCGCCATCCTTGCCGTAGTAGTCGATGAGCCGATCGACGGGCAGGTAGATCTCGCCGATCATGAGCCGCTCGTCGTACTCCTCGAGCACGGCGCGCATCTGGGCGACCACGTCATGGACCTCGGGCTGGTCGGTCGAGTAGGCGGGGATGACCTTCCGGTACGGCGACATGGCGCCTTCCACGTACTCCGGGTTCGGCGGGTTGTCGCGGAACTGGGCGTCCTTGAGCAGGTGCCACATGACGTCGACCCGGAATCCGTCGACGCGGCGGTCGAGCCAGAACCGCATGACGTCGAACATCGCCTCGCGCACCTTCTCGTTGCGCCAGTTCAGGTCTGGCTGCTCCGGCGCGAAGGCGTGGTAGTAGTACTGGCCGGTCCCCTCGTCGAGCGTCCACGCGCTGCCGCCGAACTCGCTCATCCAGTTGTTCGGCGGTCCTCCGTCAGGCCCAGGGTCGCGCCACAGGTACCAGTCGCGGCGCTCGCTGGCGCGGTCGCCGCGCGACTCGACGAACCAGGGATGGCGGTCCGACGTGTGGTTGGGCACAAGGTCCAGGATGATTCGGAGCTCCCGGTCGTGCGCCTCGGCAAGCAGCCGGTCGAAGGACGCCAGGTCACCGAACCGCGGATCGACATCGGTGTAGTCGCTGATGTCGTAGCCGAAGTCGACCATCGGCGACGGATAGAACGGGGAGATCCAGATCGCGTCCACCCCGAGCCAGAGAAGGTGGTCGAGCCTGCGCCGAATGCCCTCCAGGTCGCCGATGCCGTCGCCGGTCGTGTCCTGGAACGAGCGCGGATAGATCTGGTAGATGACGGCGGACTGCCACCAGGGACGCTCGAGCCTCATGCGATGCCTTTCACGGCCCGGCGATCGCCCTTCAGGCCGGCCGGTCTGTTGGTCCCAGCAGCCGTTCGAAGGGCACCGGGTCCGCGAAGGGATCCACGGCCTTCGCCGGTTCCCGAAGGGCCACGGCCGATGCCAGCTCCCGCGCGGCACGCTCGATGCGCTCGGCCAGGCCTGCGTCTGCCGGCACGTCCGCCTGGCCCCAGTCCGACGCCGCCGCGTACACGGCGGTCGGAACCACCGCGGCGTTGAGGTAGGCGAAGAGCGGGCGCACGGCGTGCTCGAGCGCGAGCGAGTGCCGCGCTGTCCCGCCGGTCGCGCCGATGAGGACCGGCTTGCCGGCCAGACCGTCGCGTTCGAGCAGGTCGAAGAACATCTTGTAGAGGCCGCTGTACGAGGCGCTGAAGATCGGCGTCACCGCGATGAGCCCGTCGGCACCGATGACCGCGTCCAGGGCGGTCCGCAGGGCGGGTGACGGGAAGCCGGTGAGCAGGTGGTTGACGAGGTCCTGAGCGTGCTCGCGGAGCTCGATCACCTCCACACGCGTGTCCACGCCGTCCCGCCGGATCGCGCGCTCCGTCGCCGCGGTCAGCCGATCGGCGAGAAGACGGGTCGAGGACGGCTGGCTGAGGCCTGCCGTCACCACCACCAGCGCACGCGTGGTCATGACGGTGCCCCGGCCTGACCGGCCGCAGCGCCGGCGTGCGCAAGCCGCGGCTCGGCATCCGCGACGGCCGCGGTCTGCTTCGCGGCCCTCAGGCTCTCGTGGGTCGGGGCATCAGGCACGTGCGCCGGGCGCATGCGATCGAACTCGCTGCGCATGACCGGCACGATCTCGCCGAGCATTTCGAGCTGCTCGAGGACCGCCTTGAGAGGAAGTCCGGCGTGGTCGACGAGGAAGAGCTGGCGCTGATAGTCGCCGACGAACTCCCGGAACTCGAGCGTGCGCTCGATGACCTGCTGCGGGCTGCCCACGGTCAGGGGCGTCTGGGCCATGTAGTCCTCCAGCGACGGACCGCCGCCGTAGACCGGAGCCTTGTCGAAGTACGGCCGGAACTCACGGATGGCGTCCTGGGAGTTGGGCCGCATGAAGATCTGCCCGCCCAGCCCCACGATCGCCTGGTCCCGACGACCGTGCCCGTAGTGCTCGTACCGGCGGCGGTAGAGCGCCACCATCTGCTGCACGTGCCCCTTCGGCCAGAAGATGTTGTTGTGGAAGAAGCCGTCGCCGTAGTAGGCCGCCTGCTCGGCGATCTCGGGGCTCCGGATCGAACCGTGCCAGACGAACGGCGGGACGCCGTCCAGCGGCCGCGGAGTGGACGTGAACCCGGTCAGCGCGGTCCGGTAATTCCCCTGCCAGTCCACGACCTCCTCCCGCCACAGCCGATGCAGCAGTGCGTAGTTCTCGATCGCGAGCGGGATGCCGTTGCGGATGTCCTGCCCGAACCACGGATAGACCGGGCCGGTGTTGCCGCGTCCCATCATGAGGTCGACCCGGCCACCGGCGAGGTGCTGGAGCATCGCGTAGTCCTCGGCGATCTTCACCGGGTCGTTGGTGGTGATCAGGGTCGTGGCCGTCGACAGGATGATCCGCTCCGTCCGGGCCGCGATGTACCCGAGCATGGTCGTCGGCGAGGAGGCGACGAACGGGGGGTTGTGATGCTCGCCGCTGGCGAAGACGTCGAGCCCGACCTCCTCGGCCTTGAGTGCGATCGCCACCATCGCCTCGATTCGCTCGGCTTCGGTCGGTGCGTGGCCCGTCGTGGGATCGGCCGTCACATCGCTGACCGAAAAAACCCCGAATTGCATGTCTCTCCCAATTTCCCACGGTCAGCGCTCTCCCCGCTTGACAGCGGTCGGCGACCGTCGGTGCGTTCTTCCGTACAACGACAGGATACGGCGATCTAGTTGCGTAGTCAACCATCTAATGTGGCGATACGATCGGACCGCGCGACGAGCGCATGGCGCCATCCGACCCCGCTGCTGGAGGACCTCATTCGTGGGCGATGCATTCTTCCCGGACGTCGAAGGCCGCATTCCGTTCGGCGGCCTCGATGATGCCGACCCGCTCACCTTCAAGGTCTACCAACCCGATCGGGTCGTGCTGGGCAGGCGGATGGAGGATCATCTCCGCATCGCGGTCTGCCTGTGGCACTCGTTCAACTGGCCGGGGTCGGACGTGTTCGGGATCGGCACCTTCGACCGCCCGTGGCTGGCGCCGGGCGCGGATCCGATGGCCGCGGCCGAGGAGAAGCTGGCGGCCGCCTTCGAGTTCATCGAGAAGCTGGGCGTCCCGTTCTACTGCTTCCACGACCACGACATCGCGCCGGAGGGCGCCACCTTCGCGGAGTCCCGCACCAACCTGGAGACGATGGTCGGCCATGCCGAGGCCCACATGGCGCGGACCGGAGTCCGCCTCCTGTGGGGCACGGCCAACCTGTTCACCCATCCTCGCTACGCCGCCGGAGCGGCCACCAATCCCGATCCGGAGGTCTTCGCCTATGCGGCCGCCCAGGTGAAGGTGATGCTCGAGGCGACGAATCGGCTCGAGGGAGCCAACTACGTGCTGTGGGGCGGGCGCGAGGGCTACGAGACCCTGCTGAACACCGACCTGGCCCGCGAGCAGGATCAGCTGGCGCGCTTCCTGACGCTGGTGGCCGATCACAAGCACCGCATCGGCTTCGCCGGAACCCTCCTCCTCGAACCGAAGCCGCAGGAGCCGACGAAGCACCAGTACGACTACGACGCGGCCTCGGTGTATGGCTTCCTGGCGCGCCACGACCTGCTCGATGAGTATCGCGTCAACCTCGAGGTCAACCACGCCACCCTGGCCGGCCACAGCTTCCATCACGAGGTTGCGACGGCCATCGCGCTCGGCACCTTTGGGAGCGTCGACGCCAACCGCGGCGACTACCAGAACGGGTGGGACACCGACCAGTTCCCGAACTCGGTCGAGGAGCTGGCCCCGGCCCTCGGCGAGATCCTGCGCGCCGGTGGCTTCACCACCGGCGGCTTCAATTTCGACACGAAGCTGCGCCGCCAGAGCCTGGACCGATACGACCTCTTCCATGGGCACATCGGCGGCATCGACACCCTGGCGCGGGCCCTCCTCGTGGCTGCCGCCACGATCGAGCATGGCTCACTGGAGCGCATGCGCGAGGAGCGCTACGCCGGCTGGGACGGAGAGTTCGGCAGCTCCATCCTATCGGGCGACACGACGCTGGCATCGCTCGAGGAGCGGGTGGTCGGCGATGGAATCGAGCCCCAGCCGGTGTCGGGGCGCCAGGAGCTGCTCGAGAACGCGCTCAACCGGGAGATCTGGTCCCTCGACCGATCGTGAGGTGGCGCGATCGTGGGCGATCGCCCTCAGCCGCCTCCGACGCCGACGTCGGCCCGTCGCTCCCCGGGAAGGCCGGACCAGCCGCCTGAGCGGTTGAGCGCTCGCCGGCCGCCCGCGGATCGATGCGGGCGACGGCCATCGTGCGGTCGCGCGCCGCGCGGCGCGGGCGACGCCGCGCCGGTCGGAAGGTCCTCGCGCGGGATGGCGCGCCCGAGTAGCCGCTCGATGTCGGCCAGCTGCGGCATCTCCTCGGGGCTGACCAGGCTGATAGCGATGCCGTCGATCCCGGCACGGCCGGTGCGTCCGATGCGGTGCACGTAGTCGGAGGTCACCGTCGGCAGCTCGTAGTTGATGACGTGCGGCAGCGCGGCGATGTCGAGGCCGCGCGCGGCGACCTCGGTCGCGACGAGCACGCTCACCTTGCCGCCCTTGAAGTCCTCGAGCGCGGCCTCGCGCTGCAGCTGGCCCTTGTTGCTGTGGATCGCGGCCGTCCTGATGCCGGCGCGGGAGAGGTGCGACGCGAGCTTGTCGGCCCCGTGCTTGGTGCGGACGAAGACGAGCGCCTGGCGGACCTCGCCGGAACGGACGAGCCGGACGACGGCCCCGCTCTTCGTTTCGCGATCGACGAGGTGGACCACCTGGCGCACCAGGTCGGTGGCCGTGTTGCTCGGCGTCGCCTGGACCGATGCGGGATTGCGCAGCAGCTTCGCGGAGAGGCGCTTGATCGACTCCGAGAAGGTGGCCGAGAAGAGCAGGTTCTGGCGCTCGGCGGGCAGCCACGAAAGGATCTGGCGAATGTCGTCGATGAAGCCCATGTCGAGCATCCGATCAGCCTCGTCAAGGACGCAGACCTCGACCGCGCCGTAGTCGATGTTCCCCTGCCAGGTGTGGTCGAGCAGGCGGCCCGGCGTGGCGACCACGATCTCGGGGCTGCGTCGCAGCGCGGCGACCTGCGGAGCCATCGGCACGCCGCCGTAGATGATGGCGGAGCGGATCGGCAGGTGGGCGCCGTAGGTCCGTACGCTCTCCTCGATCTGGACGGCGAGCTCGCGCGTCGGCGTGAGGACGAGGACGCGCACGCCCGGGCGCTCGTGCGCGGGCGGCGTGGTCGAGAGGCGCTGAAGGATCGGCAGCACGAAGGCCGCGGTCTTGCCGGTGCCGGTCTGGGCGGCAGCGAGGAGGTCTCGGCCGGCCAGCACGTGCGGGATCGCCTCGCGCTGGACCGGGGTTGGCTCCGTGTAGCCGCGGTCGGCCACGGCGCGAAGCAGTTCGGGGCTCAGCCCGAGCTTGTCGAAGGACACGTACGTAATTCTCCTGACGGGGCCCACCCGCCGCAGCGGGGCCCGGCCAGGGCGTGGGGATCTGAAATCGTCGTACTCGGAAAGAGGCCGCGGCGCTGACCGGAGCGCCGTATCGATCACATGTAGTCGTCACAGTATGGGGCACAGCGGCATCCGCCGCTTGCCGGCGCGCCACTGCCTGCCAGGCGGCCGATATTTCGGCCACCCAACGAGCTCCAGAGGCCTGCCTGCGGTATAACCGGAGCACGCGAGAGAGGTACCACATGATCAGCGAGCGCGAAGAGATCCTGAAGGCCCTGCGCGCCGGGCCTCTGATTCTCAGCCGCCTCGTTCGGGGACTGCGCGACGAGGAGCTGCGAGCGCGCCCAGCGGGAGGAGAGTGGGCGGTCATCGAGGTCGTCGCCCACCTGGCC
>DASVEH010000190.1:0-15967 GCA_036380655.1 Candidatus Limnocylindria bacterium
GAGGCTCAGCTCGTCGAGGTCTGCCGCGGAGTCCAGCTCGCCACGAGCGACGGCTTCGCGAAGGAACATCGTGGCAAAGGCGCGGATCTGGTCGCATCGGCGGCGGAGCATGTCGCGCAGCGCGGGCTTGATGTCCGCCTCGGCCCAGCCGGTGGTGACGATGGCGCCCCAGCGCTCCGCCTCGAGACTCTCGACGAAGTAGTGGACGGCGCTCGCCAGGCGCTCGCGTGGGTCGGCAATCTGCGACATCTGCACCGCCAGCTCGTCGAGCTGCGCCTGGGTCACCGCCTCGCACATGGCGAGGTACAGCTCCTCCTTGCCCGAAAAGTAGCGGTACAGGAGGCCGACGCTGACATCCGCCTCGGCGGCGATCGCCGGCATGGTGGTGCCGCGATAGCCGCCCGCGAGCATGGCCCGATGCGCCCCCTCGAGGATGCGCTGGCGCATCTCGGTGGCGTGGTCACCCCTTCGGCGCCCGACCTCGGTGGCTCGAGTCACAGGTACGTCGCTGCTCCCTGGCAAAATGAACTGATATTCATTCTGCCCCTTGACTGAGACCATTTGCAAGAGGTAACGTCCGATGCCGATGATGAACGAGCATTCATTCTGATGCGCAGGCCACTGCTGGTCGGCGTCGCCCTGGCCGCCATCGCAGCCGCGTGGCTCGCCGTGCGCGGCAGCCGCAACCCGATCGAGCTCCCTCCCGGGCTGCCGGACGACCCGACGGTCGAGCCTACGCCGAAGGCACCCGCCGTCGATGACCGGATCGCGCACAACGGGCTCTTTGCCGCGCTCGGTCGAGCGACGTATCGCGGCCGCAGGTGGCTGCCGATCGCGGGCCTGGCGGTCGTCATCGGCCTCAACGTGTGGGCCGCCGGCTCCGAGGGCCGGCTGAGCCAGGGAGGGTGGCAGGTTCCCGGCTCGGAGGCGGCACGTGCCGAGGCGCTCTTCGCCGATCGGTTCGGAGAGCAGGCGACCAGCCTGATCGTCATCTTCACCGACCCCGACGGCGCCGCCGACTCTGCTGAGTTTCAGGAGACGGTCTCCGCGTCGGTGGCTCCGCTCTCCGACGAGCCGACGGTCGATGAGATCCTGACCTACGCCGACGTCGGCGACCCGGCGTTCCTCAGCCGTGACGGCACGAAGACGTTCGCGCTCGTGCGTATCGACCAGGAGCTCGAGGATGCGGTGGACGACGCCGAGCACCTCGCCGGCCTGGTGGAGGCCCCCGAGGGCGTCGAGACGGTGATCACCGGCATCCCGCTCATCCAGCACGAGTTCAACGTCGCGGTCGAGCGGGATCTCGTGCAGGCCGAGCTGATCAGCCTGCCGATCGCGATGCTCATCCTGCTCGCCGTGTTCGGCACGGTCGTCGGCGCCGTGCTCCCCATCATCATCGCCGCCCTCGCGCTCCCGAGCTCGATGGCCGCGATCGGCCTCCTTGCGGGGGTGACCGAGATGAGCATCTTCGTCACGAACGTGGCGACCATGATCGGCCTGGCGCTCTCGATCGACTACTCGCTCTTCACGGTGAGCCGATTCCGCGAAGAGCTTCGCCATCGGTCCGTCGCCGACGCGCTCGAGCACACCATGGCCACCGTCGGAAAGGCGGTCGCCATCAGTGGCGTGGCGGTCGCCATCGGCCTGGCGAGCCTCACCGTGTTCGAGTCACCCGCCCTGCGCAGCATGGGCATCGGCGGCGTGGTCACCGTGCTGTCGACCCTCGTCTTCGGGCTGACGGTGCTCCCCGCCCTGCTCGGCATGCTCGGGCCGCGCGTGAACCGGCTTCGGGTCCCGCTGCCGCGCTCGCTGCGGCTGGTGGAGGACGATGCGGCGGCCGCGGATGCGCGCCAGGGTCATGGAGTGTGGTCGCGCATCGCGCGGCAGGTGATGCGCCGTCCGCTGCTCGTGGCGAGCCCGGTGCTGCTGGTCCTCATCCTGGCCGGGCTGCCGTTCTTCGGCATCCAGCTCTCGACCGGCGGCAACCTCGACGACCTCCCGCCGTCGGCGAGCGTGACCGGCTTCCGCATCCTCGGCGACGAGTTCCCGGGCGGGGGAGCCGATCCGATCGAGGTCGCCGTCCAGGCCGATGGGCCGATCCTGGCCGATGGCGCGCTCGATCCGGCATGGGTCGCGGGCCTCGAGTCATACGTGGACGACCTGGCCGCGATGGATCGCGTGACCGAGGTCGCCAGCATCCTCGACCCGCCTGCCGGCATGGACCGGGCCGCCTATCTCCAGCTCATCTCGCTCCCGTCCGAGCAGCGTCCGCCCGAGGCCGCCGGGCTTTCGACCTGGCTCGATGGCTGGGTCGCCGGCGACGTCACGCGGGTGGAGGTCTTCAGCTCGGCGCTGCCGGACTCGTCGGAGGGGCGCGAGGTGGTCGATGCGATTCGTGCGCTGCCGGTGCCCGACGTGGCGTCCGATACGCTGACGGCCGGCCTCTCGTCGCGATCGCGCGACTTCATGGCCAGCTTCACCGGCTCCGTGCCGTGGGCGGTGCTCATCGTGGTCGGCGTAACGGGTGCCGTCCTGTTCCTGACCTTCGGCTCGATCTTCCTGCCGCTCAAGGCGGTCCTTATGAGCCTCCTCAGCATCACCGCCAGCTTCGGGGCGCTGGTCTGGATCTTCCAGGACGGTCATCTCTCGGAGCTGCTCGACTTCGACCCCTCCGGCACGATCATCGCCTCGACCCCGATCCTGATGTTCGCCATCCTGTTCGGCCTGTCGATGGACTACGAGGTACTCCTCCTCTCTCGCATCCGCGAACGCTATCTCGTGACGGGCGACAACACGCGCGCGGTGGCGGAGGGGATCGGCATCACCGGCGGGATCATCACGGGGGCGGCGCTCATCATGGTCGCCGTCTTCGGGGCCTTCGCGCTCAGCTCGGTGGCGGTCATCAAGTCGCTCGGCTTCAGCATGGCCGTCGCCGTCCTCATCGACGCCACCATCGTGCGCGGCATCCTGGTGCCTGCTTTCATGCGGGTCATGGGCGCGGTGAACTGGTGGGCGCCGCGCTGGATCCAGCGCGGGGTTGCCCGGCTCGGCCTCTACGAGGGTGGCCCGGAGGCCGTCAGGGCCTGACCGACGCGGTACCCTCCGCGCATGGACCGGCACCGACTCGGGCAGCTCACCGACCGATGGCGCCGACGTCACGACGCTCGGCGCCCCCATGATCGGCCGCCGGCGGATCCGGCCCGGGAGGCGCTCGCCGCGCGTGCGTTCCCGTTCCGCTCGACGTCTCCGGCCGACTACGTCGCCCGGCACGGCGACGACATGATCGGCTTCACGTACGACGACGCACGCCATGCCGACCCGGACCTCGACGCCTGGCTCGTGGAGGTCGGACGCCTGCTCCGCGAGCGCCGATGACCCCGGGGTGGGCGGTCGAGCTGGTCGCCCGGGTATGCGCCGATGCGGCGGTCGCCCCGCCCCGCCTCACCTGGCGGCGCCGATCGGGCGATCACTCGACCGGGGTCGCGCGGAGGCACGAGGGCGTGATCGCCGTGCGGGCGGGATCCGACCTGCTCGATCAGCGCCTCACGCTCCTCCACGAGCTCGCGCACTGGCTGTCGCCGCCGCCGCGCCGCGGGCGACGGTCGGTCCACCATGGTCGTGCGTTCTATGCGGTCGCGTTCGAGCTGTACCGCCGCCACGGCCTGGCGGACGCCGATGCCCTGCGCCTCGAGGCCGCCCGCTATCGGAGCGCGCTGCCGCACGCCGTGGCCCTCGGCGTGGCGGGCGCCGGGGAGGCGCTGGCGGCGCATCGGTCCACCCTGCGCGGCCGCCCGAGGCGCCGGTGGCGCGTGCTCGTGCCGGAGCACCGGGTCGTGCTCGAGCGCGACGGTCGCTGGACGGTGTGCGCGGTCTGCCGTCAGCGGGTGGTCGGGATCAATCTCACCCGCATCCGTCGCGCGAGGCGCCCGGTCCGCCACGTCCTGATGGCGGCGTCCTAGCGATCAGGCCGGCACGCGCTGCCGGGCGAGCGCGGCCGCCTCGGCCAGCCTGCTCACGGCCTCGGTCGACCGCGGGAAGACGTGGGCGATGAGATGGCTGATGCCGAGCTCGTCGTACCCGGCGAGCGCAGAGGCGACTTCCTCGGTGGTGCCGCGAATGGCATGCTCCGGCGCATCGGGCTCGGCGCCGTCGAAGGCGACGAAGATGCCCGCCGTCATGTCCAGCGTTGCGGGGTCGCGTCCGGCCGCCTCGAGCGCGGCATGCAGGTTGGCGAGCCGCTCGCGGAGTCCGTCGGCCTCGTCCGGGTGCCCGTACCAGGCGGCGTTCCACGCATCCGCGTGGCGGACCACGAGCTCGAGCATGCGCGGACCCTTCCCGGCGATCAGGATCGGCGGCCCGCCCTCGCGGATCGAGCGCGGCCCGAGCTCTGCCTCGATGGCCCGGTGGTACTCGCCCGAGAAGTTGACGTGGCCGTCGCGGAGAAGCGGCACCAGGACCTGGAGGCCCTCGTCGAAGCGCGAGACGCGGTGGTCGAACGGGTAGCCGAAGGCATCGAACTCGGGTTCGTGCCACCCGCACCCGATCCCCAGGATGAGACGGCCGTCGCTGACCTCGTCGAGCTCCGCGGCCATCTTGGCGGTCAGGGCCGGGTTGCGGAACGGGAGTGCCAGCACCAGTGGCCCGATCGTGACCCTCGAGGTCAGCGCGGCGATCGCCGTCAGGACGGTCCAGCACTCGTGGATGCCGGTCGTGGTCCCGTCGTCGCGGAAGAGGAGGTGGTCGGCGCCCCAGACCGAGTCGAGGCCGCCCTCCTCGGCGGCCAGGGCCATGGCGCGCAGGTCCGCGAACCCGTTGGTCTCGTCGGCCCCGAGAGGCAGCATCAGTCCGATCTTCATGGCGTCAATGCTAGCGGCGGGCGTGCCATCGGCTCATCTACCGTAGCGGCCATGGCATTGCCGCTCGAGGGAATCCGGGTCGTCGACGCCAGCCGCGTGCTGGCCGGGCCGTTCGCGACCATGCTGCTCGCCGACCTGGGGGCCGACGTCGTCAAGGTCGAGCCGCCCGACGGAGACGAGACCCGCACCTGGGGGCCGCCCTGGTGGGGCGATCCGGCCGACCGGCGCAGCGCCTATTTCGCATCCGTCAACCGCAACAAGCGGAGCGTCGTGCTGGACCTCCGGACCGATGGCGGCCGGGCCTCGCTCGGCCGCCTCCTCGACACGGCCGACCTGCTCGTGCACAACTACCGACCCGTCACGGCGTCCCGCCTGGGCCTCGAGGCCGAGGCGCTGCGCGCCCGTCATCCCGACCTGATCGTCGCCACCGTTGGCGGGTTCCCCGGCGCCAATGCCGATCGGCCCGCCTACGACCTGCTGGCGCAGGCCGTGTCCGGGTTGATGTCGATCACCGGCGAGCGGGATGGGCCACCGATGAAGGTCGGCGTCGCGCTGCTCGATCTCCTGGCGGGGCTCGAGTGCGCGGTGGGGGCGCTCGCGGCGCTCGTCGGCCGCGGACGAACCTCCGGCGTGCACGTGAGCCTCGTCGAGGTGGGAGTGACCTCGCTCATCAACGTGCTCGGCAACCACCTCGCCTCGGGAGAGGAGGCGGACCGGCACGGCAACGCGCATCCCAACATCGCTCCCTACGAGGCGTTCCAGGCGCGCGACGGCCACCTGGTCGTCGCGGTCGGCAACGACGCGCAGTTCGGGCGCCTGCTCCGCGTGCTCGGGATCGCCGACGATGCCGGGCGGTTCGCCACGAACCCGATGCGAGTCGCCCGGCGCTCGGAGCTGGCCACCTGGCTGGGCGGGGCGGTCCGGACCTGGCCCCGAGCCGAGCTCGTTCGCGCCCTGACCGATGCCGACGTGCCGGCGGGGCCGGTCAACACCGTCGCTGAGGCTCTCACCTCGATGGGCCCGCACTGGACGACGAGCATCGACGGCATCGCGCTGGCGCCGAGCCCCATTCACGTGGACGGCAGCCCGCCTTCGCCGCGGCTGCCCCCGCCGCTGCTGGGCGAGCACACGCGGTCGCTCTTGGGCGAGATGGCGGAGGGAAGCTAGCCTGGCAGCATCTCAGCGCGCGGCGTAGCGCGCGTAGTAGTCGCCGTTCTCGGCGTTCGCGGCGCCCGGCTCGAAGCGATCCGGCTCGAACAGCTCGAGGTCGGCCGGTCGTTCGCCGCCGACCACCTGGCGGGCCAGCAGCTCGGTCAGGTACGGAGCGAGCAGCATGCCGCGCCCGCTCCAGCCGTTCGCCTGCCACCAGCCCGCCATCTGTGCGGTTGGTCCGACGAGGGGGAGATGGTCCGGCGTGACGTCGTACATGCCCGCCCACTGCCTGATGACCGTCAGCTCCGCCAGCGCCGGGGCCTTGCGCGCCATGAGCGTCGCGGTTCGGCCGAGAAAGTCCCACGAGGAGCGCTGCTCGTGCCCCGCCGGCTCGGCTGGGTCGACGACGCCCATCACGACCTCGCCGCGCAGCGTCTGGTTGAACCAGCCTTCCCCGGGGCGATAGAACGTGACCGCCTTGTCGATGAACGGAGCCACGGGGGCCGTCACGAGGACTTCGCGCCGGTACGGCCGGTTGGGCGCCTCGACGCCAGCCATCGCGTTGAGCGAATCGGACCACGCGTCGGTGGCGTTGACGACCACCCGCGTCTCGATGCGACCGTCGCTGGTGCGGACGCCGCGGACGCCGTCGTCCGCTGTCTCGATGCCGGTGACCTCGGTGTGGTCGAGCACCGTCACGCCAGCCGCCGAGAGCGCGGCGAGGTAGGCCCAGACCACCGCGTCGTGGTGGACGATCGCGTCGCGATGGACGACGCCTCCGGCCACGGGCTCGCCGCCACGGAAGGCCGGCACCATCTCGAGCACCTCGTCGGGATCAAGGAGCCTGCTCCTGATGCCGATCCGGTGGTGCATGGCCACGATTTCGCGCATCCGCTCGACCTCGTCCTGCTCGTACAGGATCCAGGCGTACCCCATGCGGTAGAAGAGGACGTTGAACTCGAGCTCGCTTCCCATGCGCTCGTACTTCGCCTGGCAGGCGCTGGCCACCCGGCAGAGCTCCTCGGTCAGCTGCATCGCCCGGATGCGCGCGACGTTGCGGCCGGTCGCCCCACCGCCGGGGTAGCCGCGTTCGATGACCATGACGCCGCGCATCCCCAGCCGGGAGAGCTCCAGCGCAAGGGAGAGGCCCGTGATCCCGGCCCCGACGATCACGACCTCCGCGCGACGTCCGGTCATCGATCGGCGTCGGACGAGCCGTCCCGCACGAGGTCGGCGATGCGCACCGGGCGCAGCGGCGGCCTCCCGGTCGGCAGCGTCCACCCCGGCCGCGGAGCGGCGCCGGCATTGAGGCTCGCGGCATAGGCGTGGAGGCAGTACTTGCCCTGGCATGGGCCGGTCAGGATGGCGGTCCGACGCTTCAGGACCTCCGGGTCGGGGCGGTCGGCGCTCAGCTCGCTCACCAGCTCACGACCCCGGACGTCCTCGCAGAAGCAGAGGAACGCCGACCCGGTGACGGCCCGGGCTTGCGGTGGGGCGGCAGGCCACGACGCCGAAGGGGCCCGGCCGTTCTCGTCGGGCGCAGCCACCCGTGGCGCGGATGCAGCCGCGCCGCCCGTCTCCCGGGCGGCCGTAGCGGCCGCGGCGTCCTCGATCGGACGTCCGGCGCAGGCACCGGCCATCGCCAGGCCCGGCGTGGTCGTCCATCCCGTCGCGTCGAGCCGGGCGACGAGGTCGCCGGTCGCCCGCGACTCGATCGCGGCCCCGGCAGAGATCGCCAGGTCGAGATTCGGGCTCCGCGCGTCGAAGACGAGCACGTCGCTGCGGAGACGGCGCTGGCGCTCCGGGCCGCCGACCACGACCGAGCGGACCCGATCCCGGCCCTCGATGCGCCGGAGGTCGACGAGATCCTCGTCGACCGTGGCGCCGGCCTCGCGAAGGAGTCTCGCGACCCGTCGGGCGTCCGCTCCTCCCGCCAGGACCGCGCAGCGGCGGCCCGGCACCACGCCGAAGGCGTTGATCAGCCACTCGACCGTCCGGGCCCCCATCACACCGGGCCGATCGTTGTTCGGCACGCCGGGCACCCGCTCGTAGCTGCCCGTCGCGGCCACGACGGCACGCGCTACGATCCGCCAGTGCGCGTCCGACCCCAGCGCGCCGAGCGTCTCGCCGTATCGCCCGAGGACGGTCGTGCCGGTGAGCACCTCGATCCGCGGCTCGGCCTGGACGCGGGCGACCAGGTCCGCCAGCGATTCGTCGATCGGAGGTGGCGACGCGCGCCATCGCCAGGAACCGCCCAGCGCCTCCGTCGCCTCGAGAAGGAGCACGCTTGCCCCAGCCTCGGCCGCACCGAGCGCCGCGAGGATCCCCGCCGGACCACCGCCCACCACCGCCACGTCGACCGTTCGCTCGAGCGTCGGACGTCCGCGGACCGTCCCGACGCCGCCCGGCGTGAGCCGGCCCCGTCCGCCGAAGCGGCGCAGCACGTCGAGGTAGAGCTTGCGGAAGGCTCGCGGGCGCAGGAAGCGATGGTGATAGAACGTGTTCGGCACCCAGCGTGATCCCAGGTCGAGCATGCCGAAGAGGTCGTGGCGGGCAGTTGGCCAGCTGTGCTCGCTGCGTACCTCCGCGCCCTCGCGCGCGAGAGTCGTGCAGCTGCGCGTCCCCGGGTGCCCGTCGACCCGGCATTCGCACCACCCGCATTGGCCGGTCGAGCACATCAGGCCGCGCGGCCGATGGAACCGGAAGCTGCGCGACACGATCGGCTCGCCGCCAGCAAGGAGGCTGACGGCGATCGGCTCCGTGTCGCGAGCCTCGACCCGCCGTCCGTCGTGCGTGATGACGATCGGCTTGCCGACCTGCGCGTCGGGGTGCAGCGGAGCGGGGAGTCGGTAGGCCGTCATTCGCTGTCGGATCTCAGCGGATGTGCAGGGTCGGGGAGCTGTCGAAGCAGACGCGCTTGGACTCGAGGTACTCGTCGAGGCCCTCCATGCCGAGCTCGCGACCGATCCCGCTCTGTCCCACGCCTCCGAACGGGCTTTCCGCCAGCCGCACGTAGTGGGTGTTCACCCACACGTCACCCACCCGCAGGCCGCGGGCGAGCCGGATGGCTCGGTCGAGGTCGCGGGTCCAGATGGCACTGCCGAGCCCGAAGTCGTTGTCGTTGGCCAGCGCGAGGGCCTCCTCCTCGGAGTCGAAGGAGATGACCGAGAGGACCGGGCCGAAGATCTCCTCGCGCGCGATCGACATGTCGGGCCGCACGTCGTCGAAGATGGTCGGCGCCATGAAAAAACCGGCGGCAAGGTCGCCATCGAGGCGCTCGCCGCCGAGGATGAGCCGTGCTCCCTCGTCACGGCCGCGCTGGACGTAGCCGAGCACCTTCTCCAGCTGCCGCTGAGAGACCATCGGGCCGAGCTGGGTCTCGGCCTCGAGCGGTGAGCCGATGCGGAGGGCGCGCGCACGGTCGATCACGCCGGCCAGGAACTCGTCGTGGATGGATCGCTGCACGAGCAGCCGAGAGCCGGCCGTGCAGGACTGGCCGGCATACAGGAAGATCCCGACAGCCACGGCATCCATCGCCTTCTCGAGGTTCGCGTCGTCGAAGACCATCACCGGCGCCTTGCCACCTCCCTCGAGCGAGACGCGCTTGAAGGTGGCAGATCCAAGTGCCATGAGGCGTCGCGCCACGTCGCTCGAGCCCGTGAAGCTGATCTTGTTCACCCGCCGGTCGGTCGCCAGGCGTTCGCCGATCTCCTCGCCCGATCCGACCACCCCGTTGGCGACCCCGGCCGGGAGGCCCTGGATCTGCTCGAGCAGACGGAAGATCTCCATCGACGACGCCGGCGCATCGCTTGCCGGCTTCAGGACGAACGTGCATCCGGTAGCCAGGGCCGCGCCGATCTTCCGGAGCGGAAGGTCGACCGGGTCGTTCCACGGCGTGATCAGTGCGCACACGCCGACCGGCTCCTTCAACACCAGATTGAGCAGGTGGCGGGGTGCCGAGCTCGTCACCTCGCCCCGGATCATGCGCGCCGCCGCCGCGTAGAACAGGATCCGGTCGATGGCCGGCTCGATCTCACGCTCGCGGGCGTAGCGAATCGGCTTGCCCATCTCTTCGGAGATGAGGCGCGCCAGGCGTTCGCCGTCCTCGCGCAGGAGGCGCGCGAGCTCCAGGAGGACGGCCGATCTCTCCTTGCCCGCACGCTGCGACCAGTCACCCTCGTCGAAGGCCCGCCGGGCCGCGGCGATGGCGAGGTCCACGTCGTCGACGGAGGAGGCCGGGGCCGTCGCGATCAGCGCACCGGTCGTCGGGTCGCGGCTCTCGAACGTGGCCCCCGAGGCGGCGGGCCGCCACGCGCCGTCAATGAAGTTCTGAACGGAGCGGACGCCAGCCGCGGTTGGAGTCACGAGGCACCTCGAATTACGTCGATGAGGATCGAGGCTGCCGCGTCGAGCTGGTGCCTCGGGATGTTGAGCGGGGGGCTCACCTTGATCACGTTCTCCGCGTGGCCGCCGAGCCCGACGACCACGCCCGCCTCGAGGCAGCGCCGGCGGATGGTTGCGGCACGCTCGGGGGCCGGCTGCCGGCTGTCGCGGTCAGCGACGACCTCGACGCCGATGAAGAGCCCAACGCCCCGCACGTCGCCCACCCACGCCACGTCGGCGAGGTCGGATCGAAGCCGTTCGATGAGCTGCGTGCCGATCTCCGCGGATCGCTCCGGGAGGCGGTCGCGCCGCATCACGCGGATGGCGGCCGTCCCGGCCGCGAGGTTGACTGCGTTGGCGAGGAAGGTGGAGGTGTGCGTTCCCGGCGCCCAGTGGCTCATGTGCTCGGCACGGCCGAGCACCGCGGCCAGCGCCAGGCCGCCGCCGATGCCCTTGCCGACCGTCATGAGGTCGGGGACGGCGCCCGACGCCTCGCTTGCCCACATGCGGCCCGCGCGGCCGAACCCGGACTGGATCTCGTCGAAGACGAGCAGTGCGCCATGCCGATCGCAGAGCGCACGTAGGCCCTCGAGGAACCCGTGCGGCGGGATGACGACGCCCCCGTTGCCCTGGATCGGCTCCACGAAGATGGCGGCCGGTGGGCCGACCCCCGACGCGCCGTCGTCGAGGGCGGCGGCGATGAGCTCGAGCACCTGCCGGCCGGCTTCCGCGGGGTCTCCGAGCCGCCAGCGATAGGGGTACGGGTAGGGGAAGAAGTGGGCGTCGGCTTCGATCCCGACGCGGGTGCGGAAGACCGCTTTGCCGTTCAGCCCGGCAATCCCGGCGGCGCGGCCGAAATAGCCGCCGGAGAAGGCGATCACGTCGTGACGCCCGGTCATTGTGCGAGCGAGCTTGAGCGCCAGCTCGTTGGCATCCGCGCCCGTGATGGCCAGCAGCGAACGGTTCAGCCCGGTTGGGGCGATCGAGAGCAGCGCCTCCTGGAAGGCGGCACGCACCTCGCTGCCGAACGCGGAGGAGGCGTGGGTCAGCCTGGCCGCCTGCCGCTGGATCGCATCCGTCACCTCGGGGTGGCAATGTCCGAGTGTGGCGGCGGCGAAGCTCGCGTAGAGGTCGATGAAAACGTTGCCGTCGGGATCGGTCAGCAGCGACCCGCTCGCGGATTCGACGACGAGCGGCGCCGGTCCGGCGGCGCCGGTCCGCAGTCCGGCGCCCTCGACGCGGGCCATGCGCTCGAGGACCGTACGGGAGCGTGGACCAGGGTACGGCGTGTGGATGGCCGGCGCGGTGTCCGCACCAGGAGCCACGTCCATGGCCTCCCTCACCGGTCCACCGCGTAGACGTGACGTCCGTCGACGACGATCGGCGTCCCGTCGAACGCGACGGTCGGCTGGAGCACGAGTCCGTCGAGGTGCACCTCGCACTCGACGAGCCCGCCGTACTCGTTGGCCGAGTCTCCGAGGGCGATGTGGACCGTGCCGAGCGCCTTCTTCGACTCGGTGATCTCGTCCGAGATGCGCGCCGCCGGGTTGAGGCCGATGCCGATCTCGCCGATGTTGTCGGCGTCCACCACGTCGGCCAGGATCCGGCGGAGGTGCTCCGCCTCGGCGCCCCCGGCGACCTCCACGGCTCGTCCATCGCGCACGGTGATGCGCACCGGCTCATGGATGGCTCCCAGGTCGGAGGCGACCGCCTCCCAGACGACCACGCCGTTGGCCGTTCCCTCGAGCGGGGGCAGGGAGACCTCGCCACCGGGATACGCCGATGCCTCGCCCGGCTCACGACAGATTCCCGTCAGCCAGGCCACGGGCTCTCTTCCGTCGATGCGGGCCGTGAGATCGGTCCCCGCCGGGGAGGTGACCCGCACCTCGCTCGTGGCGCGGAAGAGGTCCGCCAGGCGCTCGGCCTGGCGGCGGATCGCGAAGAAGTCGGCGGTCATCGCCCCGTGCGTCCACGCCTCGAGGCGGCTCGGCGCGTTGAAGACCCCGCGCGTCCCCGCACGCTGCGCGGCAGCCTTGGCGGCCGTGTGATACAGGGAGGTGGTTGCGGCGCACAGCACGACATCGGCCGCGGCCATTGCGGCCGATGCCGGCGGCGGCGGCTCGGCACCGCTTCGCTGCCGGGGCTCGATCGTCACGACCGTCGGATCGCCGCCGCGCGCACCGGCCGCTCGGGCGAGGGCGGGTGCGATGGCGGGATCCGTTCGGGCGTCGACCACGATGACGAAGTGCTCGCCGGGCGCGATGGCCAGGTAGTCGCCCACCACCCGTGCCGCTACGGTCTCCAGGGCCGTGCCGTCGTGCGCCGACATCAGCGTGACTCACCGCCATCGGCGGCAAGGTCGACGAGCCGGAAGCGTGCCCTGACGTCGGCCGCCTCGGCTGCGTCGTGCTGATCGTGGCGCTGGTAGAAGCCGCGGCGGCTGATGGTGTATCGGCCGCGCAGGAAGAGGTCCGCGAGCGACTCGGCCGCCTTGAGGGCCATCAGGTTCGGATTCAGGATCGGCATGTCTGCGTGCCGGCCGGAGCGCCGAATCCCGAGCTCGAGGCAGCCGGCGATGATGGTGCAGCCCAAAATGACCAGCTCGGACCCGTCGCGGTCCAGGGCCTCGAGGGCGGTAGAGGCCGCGTCGTCGGCGACGGCCTCCGGATCCTTGATCATGTCGGTGACGTACCAGTCGATGCAGCGGACCTTCCGGCAATTGGTCCCGCCGTGGAGGCGGACGATGTCCTCGAGCCACGGAACGGCCTTCCGATGGTCGGTCAGCACGGTGTAGCTATGGCCGAAGTACGAGGCAAAGTTGAGCGAGGCCTCAAGCGGACCGACGACCGGAATCCCGACGAGCTCGCGGGCGACCTTGACGCCGGGGTCGTAGCAGCAGCCGACGATGACCGCGTGGAACCCCTCGTCCTCGAGGCGACGGACCTCGTCGAAGATGGCGAGCTCCATGAGGTGCTTCGGGTAGTAGTAGTCGATGTTCGCCGGCGCGTTCGTCAGGTGGCTGATTTCGAGCACCGTGCCCGGCGCCGCCTGGGGCACCAGGGTTTCCCGGATGAGCTCGTCGTAGCTGGCCGTGCCAAATGGGTTGATGAACGCGATGCGGCGTTCCATGGGCATCGAACTCCCGTGCGTGGAGAAGAGCGTACCGATCGTTCGTGGAGCCTCCTATGGCGGAGGCCCATGAAGAGACCCCTGGTTCGTTGGTTCAGGCAGACAGTGGTGATGCTGCGTCGACCACCGTGCGAGCCTGCTCCCGCAGGAACTGCTGGACGTACCAGGGGCCGAGCGCACCCTTGCCGCTCGAGCCGCTGGCGCGCCACCCGGTGAAGGGCTGGACGCCCGGCCAGGCGCCGCTCGTCGCGCCGGCTCGCCGGTTCACGTAGAGGACGCCCGCCTCGACCTCGTCGAAGAACCGGTCGATCTCGTGGTGATCGCCGCTGAAGAGGCCGGCGCACAGGCCGAACGAGCTCGCGTTCGCCTCCGAGATCGCCGTGTCGAGATCCGGGACCGCGGCGAGCGGCAGAATCGGCAGGAAGAGCTCGTCCCGCAGCAACCGATGTCGCAGCGGAAGGTCCGTCACCAGCGTTGGCTCGACGAAGAAGCCGGTGCGGCCCGGTGAGCGCCGGCCGCCCGTCTGGACGTGGCCATGCCTTCGCGCATCATCGACCGCCATCTCGTAACGGTCCACCGCAGCCCCATTGATGACGGGCCCTACGAAGGTGGCGCGTTCGGTCGGCTCGCCGACCACCAGCGCCTCGATCCGCATTCGGAGGCGCTCCACCAGAGCGTCCGCGACGTCCTCGACCACGTAGACCCGCGATGTCGCCGAGCACTTCTGCCCGGCGAACCCGAACGCCGACTTGACGATCCCCTCGACGGCCTCGTCGAGGTCCGCGCTCGGCGTCACGATCACGGGATTCTTGCCGCCCATCTCGCCGATGAACGGCCGCCGGATCGGCGACCGCGCGAGCGTGCCGCTGATCGCCATCCCGGCAGGGACGGACCCGGTGAACGCCACACCGTCAACGCCCGCGTGGGCGACGAGGGGCCGACCGACCCGCTCCGCATCACCCGTGATGACCGAGAGCACACCGGCCGGCATGCCCGCCGCCCGTGCGGCCCTGGCGAAGAGGATGGAGAGCAGTGACGCGTCGGAGGCGGGTTTCATGATGGCCACGTTGCCTCCGGCAATCGCCCCCACCGCCATACCGGCGCCGGCCGCCAGGGGGAAGTTGAATGGCGAGACGATGGCCCAGACGCCGTAGGGGCGCAGAAGCATTCGGGCCCGTTCGTCGCCGACCGTGGCGGGCTGCCGGGAGAATCCATCGGCCGCCTCGACCTGGTCGCAGTAGTACCTGATGAGCGTCGGCAGCTCAGCGGCCTCGCCGAAGGCCTCCATGCGCGGCTTGCCGACTTCGAGGGCCAGCCATGCGCCCAGCTCGGCCGCATCACGCTCGACGCCGTCGGCCGTCCGCCGCAGGAGATCGAGACGCTCGCGCCATGGCGTCGCTCGCCAGGCGGGAAGGGCCTCTCGGGCCACCTCGACCGCCCGGTCCACGTCCGGAGGGCGGCCGGCCGGCACGCGTGCGACGAGGATGGTCGGGTCGGCCGGGCTGCGGTCCTCGATCCACTCGACGCCGATGACCTCCTCATCGCCGATCAGCATCGGGTGGTCCTCACCGCGTCGAGCCACGACCCGGTCGAGCGCTGCCTCGAAGGCGACATGGAGCTCCTCGAGCGCCGGCGAGTCGTTGGTCGCATAGGTGACGGTGGGGAGCGTGGTGGACTGTGCCATGTCACGAGCGCTCACCAGACGCTCTGCGCGGCCTGCGCGCGGAGGGACGGGCGATCGAGACGGTAGGGCTCGGGATCGATCGACGGTGACGCGCCGCAGGCCATCTCGGCGACCAGGCGGCCGGTCGTCGGCCCCGCTCCATTGCCGAACACGTGGCCGGCCGCGATGACGAGGCCGTCCAGGCCGCTCGGGCAGTCGATCACGGGCAGGTTGTCGGCCGTGAACGGCAGTACGCCGGCCCAGGCGGCGGCGAACGAGGCGCCGCGAAGCTCGGGGAGGGAATCCGCCAGCCCTTCCGCCACGAGCGCGACGCCGGCGAGGCTCGGGTGCCAGGTGAAGCCGGGATAGTCCATGGCGCATCCGAGCAGGTAGCTGCCGTCCGGCCTCTGACACGCCGACTCGAGCAGGTCGAGGCCGTGGCGGCGCTCCGCATCGGTCACGAAGGACTCCGCCCGGAAGGAGGGAAGGTCCTGGAAGATCGTGTACTGCTTGATGGCGGACGGGCCGTAGAGGAGATGCTCGAGGCGGGGGCGCATTGGCTCGGTGCGCAGCACCTGGAGCCGCATCGATTGAACGTGGATCTCGACGCCGATCTCGCGGCAGAGGTCCGTGGCCCAACCCCCGGCCGCCACGACGACCCGATCGGCATGGATGACGCCGTCGTCGGTCGCGACCCCCGTGACGCGATTGCCGTCCACGAGCAGGCGTTCCACGCGCACGCCTTCCCGGACTTCGGCTCCGGCGCGGACGGCCGCGCTGCCGA
>DASVEH010000191.1:0-9088 GCA_036380655.1 Candidatus Limnocylindria bacterium
TCGTTCTTCACCACGTCGCGCTGGTTGTCGAGCTTCTCCTGCGTCATCGCCGGCAGCAGGCCCGACATCCGGTCCGCCTCGAGCCACAGCGCGAACATCGTGGCGCCGCCGACGAAGGGGAAGGCGAAGACGCTGGCGTCCTGGGCCAGCTTCTGCTCGCGAACCAGGCTGGCGTAGAGGCGCGAGGCGCGGCCCGCGCCGAGGATGTCGGCTGCCACGTCGAGCGCGTCGAACGCATCGGTCCCGAACGGGGGGACCCGGTGCGCCAGGTAGATGCGCGGGAGCGGGACCTGGTCGGGAACGCTCTCGCGAACGGCCGTGCCGAGGTTCGGATCGACGGTCATGTCCGGCGCCGGGGGCAGGGCGGCGTTGGCCGGGATCGGTCCGAAGTGTCGCTCGATCATGGCGAGCGCCTCCTCGGTCTCGAAGTCGCCCGCGACGGTGAGGACCGCGTTGTTGGGCGCGTAGTAAGTCGCGAAGAACTCGCTGACGTCCTCCAGCGACGCGGCCGACAGGTCCTCCATCGAGCCGATCGTGGAGTGGTGGTACGGGTGCGTCTCGGGGTAGACGAGCGCCTGCATCTTCTCGTCCCAGGTGCCGTACGGTTGGTTGTCGACGCTCCAGCGGCGCTCGTTCTTCACCACGTCACGCTGGTTGTCGAGCTTCTCCTGGGTCATGGCCGGCAGGAGGCTGGCCATGCGATCGGCCTCCAGCCAGAGCGCGAGCTCCAGCTCGTGGCTGGGCATCGTCTCGAAGTAGTTCGTGCGGTCCAGCCAGGTGCTGGCGTTGAGCGTGCCGCCGGCCGCCTGCACGAGGCTGAAGTGCTGGCCCTTCTCCACGTTCGCCGACCCCTGGAACATCATGTGCTCGAACAGGTGTGCAAATCCGGTCTTGCCGGCTTTCTCGTGGCGGCTGCCGACGTCGTACCAGAGGTTGACGGCTACCAGCGGCGCGCGCGGATCGCGCGAGAGGACGACGCGCAGCCCGTTCTCGAGCCGGTGTCGTTGGATCGGGACCTGGGCCAAGAACGCCTCCCGGAGATGGGCCGATGCGGGCCGCCACGGTGGCAGGGCGATGGCGGGCCGCACGGACCCGCCATCGGGTGGTCGAATGGTGAGCGCCCGGGGATTCGAACCCCGAACCTAGTGATTAAGAGTCACTTGCTCTGCCGTTGAGCTAGGCGCCCGCCGGAATGATGACGCAGCGCTCGGGGTGGGTCAACCGAGCGAGGATGGCGCCGTGCTGGCCGGTCAGGGTGGTCCCGGTCCGCCGTTCGGCTCCGGCGCGTGGCGCAGGTAGTTCTCGTCGGCGAAGCCGCGGATGGCGTCCAGGTCGAAGGCATCGAGCTTCAGGAGATGGCGCCAGGCGGTGACGGCAACCGCGGCGCCGAGCTCCTCACTGCCTCCCCAGGGGGTGAGAATGAACTTGTACCGACCGCTGATGCCGGAGGAGACCTGGCTCTCGACGTAGGAGCTCAGCTCGGCCACCTGTGCGTCATCCAGCGCATCGGGGTCGTACCAGATCACGATCCCGCCATGTTCGAGGTTGTGGATCAGCTGGGACTCGTTCTGGGGCGTCGAGTACACGCCCCAGTTGGCGATCCCGCTCGGATCCCAGTGCGGACCGGACGTGCCCGGGAGCGACGAGTAGGGGTCCGGACCGCACGGGGCTTCGGGCGAGCGGCAGGTGGTGCCTACCGCCACGTGCGCGTTCCCGTCGTCCGGCTGGGTCAGGCCCGCGCTGGGATCCCGCCCACCGCTCATGACGAGGACGAGGCCGATGAGCACCACCCCGACGAGCAGGACGCCGCCGATCGCGAGCAGGCGCCAATCGGGAAGGCTCGGACCGGCGGTCCCTTCGTCGAGTCGCCGGTTCAGCGCCTCGTTGCTCGCGCGCTCTCGGCGCTGGATGCCCGACGTTCGTCTCTTCGCCATATGGCCGCGAAGAATAGCGGACGAGCCCTCGGGGCGCGCGCTGGCACCCGATCTGCTCGTTGGTAGAATCGTTCACCGTGCGCGCCGCGACCGTGGCGCCGTCGATCCGCCCCACCCGGAGGTGCCATGACCACAGGCGACGCGTCCCGCCGTCGCGAGAATGCCTTCACGCTCGTGAAGCGTCTCGTGTCCGGCGGCGTGACCCTGGCCAAGCTCGAGGTCCGTCGCGGTCGCCAGGAGATGGCGCGCAACCTGGGTCAGCTCAAGGGCGGCATCCTGCTGTTGGCCTTTGCCGCCGCGCTCGGGCTCGTCTTCCTCATCGCGCTGGTGGCGTTCCTCATGGCCGTCCTGGTCGTCATCGGCCTGTGGTGGGTGGCGCTGATCCTGCTCCTCCTGCTGGTCGTGGTGGCGGGCCTGCTCGGCTGGAATGGCATCAAGCGCGTGACGAGCACGAAGTACACACCCGAAGAGACGATCGCAGCGGTCAAGGAGGACGTGGAGTGGGCGAAGAACCGCTTGCTGAGACGCGGCTAGCCATCAGCGCCCAGCGCACCGAGATGGAGCGCACGGCCGACCAGCTGCGCGACGCGCTGGACGTCCGGAAGCGCTTCCGGGAGAACCCGGCCCTCGTCGTCGGCCTCGGCGCCGGGGCGCTCTTCCTCCTGGCCGGCGGGCCGGTTCGGGCGGCACGGCTCGTGCGACGGCGCCTCTTCCGCTCGGAGCCGGAGAAGGCCTACGACTCCCTTCCCGGGCCGATGCAGTCGTGGGTCGACTCCATGGCCGGCACGATCGGGCCGAAGACGGCCGAGGCGCGCCAGACCCTCTCCGAGGAGCTGCTCCGCTGGCGCCACGACCCGAAGCGCCACGGCAAGGTCAGCAAGAAGATGGCGGAGCAGATGGCGAAGGGACCAGCCGGTCCCAGGCGCACGGCCTGGACTGCCTTCGAGGCGGGCGCCGCCATCCTCACCGCCGCGCTGGCGCGCAAGGCGGTCGAGCGATTCCTGTCCGGCGAGCCGCCCTCGGGCATCGCCCCGCTCGACGCGGCCGGCACCGTGGGTGGCGCGGCCGAACCGGACCCCCGGCACGCCAAGGACGACGTCACGCGCCGGCCGGAGGAGCGTGCACGGGCGGCCGTCGTCGAGGCGCGGGAGGACTACTCGGGCATGAGCCGCCGCCGCTGATCGGGTCCAGGTATTCAGGGGGCGGCTGATGGGAGTCCGGTGCCGTCGCGCCGAATTGTCCGTCGCGGATCGACCCCGCGCAGGGATTCCTCAGCCAACGGAGCAGGAGACCCTTACGAGATCGGGTAGGACGGTTTGACGCAATGGCCGCGCGGCCATAGCATCGCCGCCGACCGATGAACCCGGACTCCGCCCTGCGAACGACCCTGGCCCGCATCGCGCGGCTCGGGGACCACTATGAGCTCGCCATCGCTCCCGACGGCGAGGGCTGGATGCCTGCCGACGAGCTGGTCGCGGGCGGGTGGCCCTTCGACGAGATCGTCGAGCGCCTCGGCGGCGGGCACGGGCCGGCCGCGCGTCGCGCGATCGGATCGCAGCTCGTCCTTCTCTACCTCCGCTTCGTGTGGCCCGCAGTGGCGGCCTTCGCGCTCGAGCGCCGCGTGCCCGACGTTGCCGCCTCGAACCTCCTCGTTCGCCTCGACGCCGAGGGCTGGCCAGCGGCGTTCGCGATCGCCGAACCGCGGTTCGCGGTCCTCGCCACCGATCCGGCCGTCAGCGGGGCCACGGTCGTCGCCGCCGACGGTGCCGAGCTGCTCGACTGGCTCCAGGCGCGGGCGATCGACGCGAACGCGGCGCCACTCATCGGCACCGTCCGCAGCCGGCTGCTGACGAGCGGCACCGCCCTGTGGGGAAACGTCGCAGCAGCGTTCGTCCATCCGCTCCTGTGGCATGTCCAGCATGTCGCCCACGAGTCCTCGTCGGTGGTGCGCGATGCGGAGGCGATCCTCGACTGGACGAGGGCTCCGAGGCTGGGGGACCAGGTCCGGCTGCTTCGCGTCGTGGAGGGGGACGAAGCGTGGACGGTGCATGCGCGCCGAACCTGCTGTCTGCGGTGGTGCCTGCCGGGCGAGCGTCGCTGCGACGACTGCCCTCTCGTGCGCGAGCCCGAGGCCGATGCCTTCCTTCGCGAGCGCCTGGTGGAGGCCATCAGGCACGGCGAGGCCCTGCGCGCTCAGCTGGGGATGGGCGACCCGGAGGACGCCTCCGGGCGCGAAGCCCGTCCCGCCTGAGCGTCAGTCGTCCGAGTCCAGCGCGTCGAGGAGCGGCTCGGCCTGGAAGAGGTTGATGCCGCTGAGAATGAGATCGATGAGGTTGACGATCTTCGCCTCTTCCTCGACCTGTTCGGCGACGAACCACTGGAGGAACTGGTGGGTCGTGTGGTCACCCTCCGCCAGCGCCATCTGCGAGCCGTCGCGGAAGCGGGCGGTCACGGTGCGCTCCGACGCGAGCGCCGCCTCGGCGGCCGCCAGCGCGGACTCGTACTGCGCGGTGGCTCCGGAGAGCGGCGGCAGGTCGAACTGGATGTCGTTGTCGACCAGGAAGTCCATGATCCGGGTGGCGTGCTGGGCCTCCTCGATCGCCTGGTCGCGGAAGTAGCGGCCCCAGCGGAGCAGGCTCTGCTGCTGGAAGTAGATCGAGATGCCGAGGTAGTCCTGGTGGGCGGTGAGCTCGTAGCCGATCTGGTCGACGAGGAACTCGCGCAGCTTGTCGCTGATCATGGCGGTGGGCTCCGTGCTGATTCGGTCATGGCATCGGTGCCGGTCACAGGATCGCACGTCACGGCCGGGTCGCGCTCGGCTCGTCGCAGCGTTCGCATCGGTCCATTGGTAGACTCAGCGCCGACAATCGCCGACCGAACCACCGTCCGGGCGAGTGGCGGAACGGCAGACGCGCCGGCCTTAGGAGCCGGTGTCGCAAGACGTGCGAGTTCGAATCTCGCCTCGCCCACCAATATCCGCCAGCGAACCAGGAGCTGACTTGGTCACCGTATCCACGCGACCCGAACCGGGGTCGAAGATGGTCCTCGAGATCGAGGTCGCCTCCGACGAGGTCGACCGGCACTTCGCCACCGCCTACCGCCACGTCGCCGAGCGGACGAAGGTGCCCGGGTTCCGTCCAGGCAAGGCGCCACGGCACGTCATCGATCGGTTCGTGGGTCGTGGGAGCGTCCTCGCCGAGGCGATCGAGCACCTCGTCAGCGACGCCTACGACCGGGCCCTCGACCAGACGAACGTCATCCCGATCGACCAGCCGGACGTCGACATCGACCCGGCCTCGCTCAGCGAGGGGCAGCCGATCACCTTCACCGCCACGGTCCCGGTCCGTCCCGACGTGGAGCTCGGCTCGTACACCGACTATTCGTTCGAGCTCGAGACGCCCGAGCTCACCGATGACCAGGTGGCGCAGGTCATCGAGGAGCTTCGCGAGCAGCAGGCCACGCTGCGGCCGATCGACGACCGCCCTGCCCGGAAGGGCGACCTGGCCAGCGTGAAGTTCGTCGGCAGCATCGATGGCGAGCCCTTCGACGGGGGATCGGCCGACCGGATGCCGCTCGTGATCGGCGAGGATCGGATGATCCCCGGCTGGGAGGACAACCTGGTCGGCCTCGGCATCGGCGAGTCGAAGGGCTTCGACACCGCCTTCCCCGACGACTACCGGGTCGAGGAGCTGCGCGGAAAGCAGGCGCACTTCGAGGCCGAGCTACTCGACCTGCGCGAGAAGCTGCTCCCCGAGGTGACCGACGAGTTCGCGGCGAGCGTCGGCGACGTGAAGACCGTCGACGAGCTGCGCGCCGAGATCCGCGAGGCGATGGAGCGTCGCGCGGAGGCGGAGGCGCGACATGCCTTCGGAGATCGGATCATCGACTACGCGACGACCAACGCGACCGTCGAGCTGCCCGAGGTGATGGTCAGCAACGAGATTGAGATCATGCGCGACGAGCTGCGGACGCGGCTGGCCCAGCAGCGCATCGGCATGGAGCAGTACCTGGCATTGGCCAAGCAGACCCCCGAGGAGCTCGCCACCGAACTGCGCGAGCCCGCCACCCGGCGCGTGAAGACGCTGCTCGTCCTGTCGGCCATCGCCGAGAAGGAGGGGGTCGACGCGTCCGACGAGGAGATCGAGACCGAGATCGCCGCTCAGCTCGCCCGCTACGACAACGACGCCAAGCTGCGCGAGTACCTGACCTCGCGGCGCGGCCGCAGCTATCTGCGCATGACGCTCCGCAACCGTACACTGGTCGACAGGCTCATCGAGCGCGCCCTCGGGACCCATGCGACCGCCGAGACGTCCGCCGCCGAAGAGCCGGCAACCGACGACACCACCGAGCAGCCCGAGGAGTCCAAGTAACCGATGCTCGTCCCGATGGTCATCGAGTCGAGCGCCCGCGGCGAGCGCGCGTTCGACATCTACAGCCGCCTGCTCAAGGACCGGATCATCTTCCTTGGTGACGCGGTCGAGGACAACGTCGCCAACCTGATCATCGCCCAGCTCCTCTTCCTCGAGTCCGAGGATCCGGAGAAGGACATCCAGCTCTACATCAACTCGCCCGGGGGCGTGGTGACGAGCGGGCTCGCGATCTACGACACGATGCAGTACCTGCGCGCGCCGGTGTCCACGATCTGCATCGGCCAGGCGGCCTCGATGGGCGCCGTCCTGCTGGCGGCGGGAGCCACCGGCAAGCGGTACGCGCTGCCGAACAGCCGGATCATGATCCACCAGGGTTCCTCCGGATTCCGGGGCAACACGCCTGACGTCGAGATCCAGATGCGCGAGAACCTTCACCTCGTCAACCGGTTGCTGGAGATCCTGGCGAGCCATACCGGCCAGACGGTCGAGAAGGTGAAGAACGACTCCGAGCGCGACTACTTCATGAGCCCCGAGGAGGCGAAGGAGTACGGCCTCATCGACGAGGTCTTCCACGGCGTCAACGAGTCGCTGATCAGCATGGCCCAGGCCGCCGGGGGCACCGTTCCCACCGCCGACGAGGCCGCGGCCGAGGACAAGGCCAAGAAGTAGCGTGGCCGGCGCCCGTCAGTTCCGAGGCGCTCGCCTGCGCGTCGTCATGACCGTTCGGCCTGCAGCAGCCGCCGCTTCAATCGCACGTCGCCGCCCCAGCCGGACCACCCATCGGATGCTCGCACGACGCGATGACAGGGCACGGCCGGGAAGAGCGGACAGCGAGCCAGGGCATTGCCGACGGCGCGGGCGGCACCGGGTGAGCCGATGACGATCGCGACCTCGCCGTAGGTCACGGTCGCGCCCGCGGGAACCGAACGAACGGCTTCGTAGACGCGGGCGTCGAAGCCGGGCAGGCCGCGCAGGTCCACCGCCGGGAGTGGCCCGCCCTCGAGGGCATCGTCCAGCCATCCGGCATCGAGGTCCGCGGGTTCCGGATCGGCCTCCGGAAAGCGGCGACGGAGCAGCGCGAGAAAGGCCTCGAGTGAGTCGGAGCGGGTGGCGGCGGCAACGCCCGCATCGGTCTCGGCGACCCACATCGGTCCAAGGGAGGATTCGACGCGCGCGAAGCGCAGCGGCGGCATCGGGGCATCCTACGACCATTGGGGGATGACGGACGGTTCACATGCCCGTGCTACCATCGGCCTCCGATGACGACGAAGTCCAAGGTCCCGTACCGCTGCAGCTTCTGTGGCAAGAGCCAGGAGCAGGTCCGCAAGCTCATTGCGGGCCAGGGCGTCTATATCTGCGACGAGTGCATCAACCTCTGCCAGGAGATCATCGAGGAGGAGATGCTCGAGACGCCGCGCGCCGGCGGCAAGGCGCAGGCGGCTCCGCTCCCGAGCCCGCGCCGGATCAAGGACCAGCTCGACAGCTACGTCATCAGCCAGGACCAGGCAAAGAAGGTCCTCTCCGTCGCGGTCTACAACCACTACAAGCGCGTCAACGCCGGTCACAGCGTCGACGACGTCGAGCTCGGCAAGTCGAACGTCCTGCTCGTCGGTCCCACGGGCAGCGGCAAGACTCTGCTGGCGCAGACCCTGGCCAAGGTCCTCGACGTGCCCTTCTGCATCGCCGATGCGACCTCCCTTACCGAGGCGGGCTACGTCGGCGAGGACGTCGAGAACATCCTGCTGCGCCTCATCCAGGCCGCCGACTTCGACGTGCAGCGTGCCCAGCGCGGGATCATCTACATCGATGAGATCGACAAGATCGCGCGCAAGACGGACAACCCGTCGATCACCCGCGACGTGTCCGGCGAGGGCGTCCAGCAGGCGCTCCTGAAGATCCTGGAGGGCACGGTCGCCAACGTGCCGCCGCAGGGCGGACGCAAGCACCCACACCAGGACTTCATCCAGATCGACACGACGAACATCCTGTTCATCTGCGGCGGCGCCTTCGAGGGTCTCGAGAAGATCGTGGAGGAGCGAGTCGGGAAGCGCGGCATCGGGTTCGGTTCTCAGTCGCAGCACTCGAAGGAGCAGCGACGCCAGGCGCTCGTCGACAAGCTGATGCCCGAGGACCTGCTGAAGTACGGTCTCATCCCCGAGTTCGTCGGCCGCCTCGCCGTGGTTGTCAGTCTCGCCGCGCTGGCGCAGGAGGATCTCGTCAAGGTCCTCACCGAGCCGAAGAACGCCGTCACCCGCCAGTTCACCAAGTTCCTCTCGCTCGACAAGGTGGAGCTGGTCTTCACGCCGGACGCACTCGAGGCCACCGCCAAGCTGGCCCTGGAGCGCAAGACCGGGGCGCGCGCCCTGCGCACTATCGTCGAGGAGGCTCTGCTCGAGGTGATGTACGACATCCCCGAGCGGACGGACGTGAAGAAGGTCGTCATCACCGGCGACACCATCGACCACGGCAAGCCGCCGATGCTCCTCACCGAGAGCGAGGACGCCGAGCCGCGCCGCCGGGGCCGTGGTCGCGCCACGCGCGACGAGCAGCCCGCCGAAGAATCGGCCTGAGCCTGCCCGATCCGGGCGCGTGCTGACCCGCCTCGCGGGACGCCGGCCAGGCACGACGATCAGCCCGGGGACGGCTCCGCCGGGCTCTCCGGGACGGGCGACCAGCCCGATGGAGCGAGCTCGAAGCCGTCGAAGCTGAAGGCCGGCGCGACGACGCAGCTCATCAAGGACCAGTCTCCCAGCGATCTCGCCGATTGCCACGCTCCGCGGGGAA
>DASVEH010000192.1:0-2341 GCA_036380655.1 Candidatus Limnocylindria bacterium
CTGAGCCCCGTCGAGGGCTACTTCCAGGCGTCAATCCATTTCGGCGCGCTGTTCATCCTCGCCGCGGCCTGGGCGTGGCTGCTCAGCCACCGGTCCAAACCGGTGTTGGCACTGACGGTGTTCGCGTCGCTGGCACAACTCCAGGCGCTCGGCCGAGCCGACTTGCCGCACGCCGCCCAAGCCTTTACCCCTGCCATCCTGCTGGTCTCGTTGTGGATCCCCGTTGTCTGGGACCAGGCGCGCTGGCGAGCCATCGTGGCTGCCGTGCTCTGCGCCCCGCTGCTCACCTTGCCCCCGATCGGCGGGATCCTCGTCGCGATGGATCGCCCGAGCTGGGACCAGTCGCTCGAAGCGGCGGTGGCGTACACCGTCGCCAACACGCGTTCTACCGACCCGATCTTCGTAGGTCTGACCGAGAACCGATACACGCTCGTCAATCCGATGTTGGCCTATTTCCTCGCGGACCGGGCGCCCGCGACCCGCTTCACGATGTACAACCCCGGGGTGACGAACACGGATGACAGTCAACGAGAGATGGTCGACGATCTCAGACGCACCCGGACGGAGGTTCTCATCCTCGACCGGACGTGGTCGCAGAGGTTCGAGCACGAAAACGACTCGCGGATCCCAGGATCCACGATCCTGGACACATTCATCGCGGACAACTACGAGATCGCACTGGACAGCGACAACATCATCGTCATGCGGCTACGGTAGGCCTGCGATGAACGACCGACTTGCGCGAACCTGCTCGTGAGCGAGCTGCTGCCCGAGATCTACGACGCACGGTTTGATGAGCGTGAGGCCGCCGCCAAGGACGCGATCTGGCGGGTGATCGTCCGGTTCATCCAGCGCTACATCGATCGTGATGCGCCGATCATGGACCTCGCCTGCGACCGCGGCCATTTCATCCGCTGGGCGGAGGGATCGGAGCGTTGGGCGAGCGACATCCGGGACGTGCGAGCGGCCTTGCCTGAGGACGTGCGGTTCATCCAGTCGTCCGGTCTGGATCTCGCGGCGGTCGTCCCCAATGGGACATTCGGCACCGTGTTCATGAGCAACTACCTCGAGCATCTCGACTCGAGCGACGCGGTGATCGAGCAGCTGCGGGTCGCCCGCCAGCTGCTGAAGCCCGGGGGGAGAGTCATCGTCCTGCAGCCGAACATCCGGCTCATCGGTGGCCGGTACTGGGACTTCATCGACCACAAGGTCGCGCTGACCGAACAGAGCCTCGTCGAAGCGGCGGAGCTCGCCGGGTTGCAGACGGTCGAGCTGATCACCCGGTTCCTGCCCTACTCGACCAAGGGCAAGCTGCCGGCCGACCCGCGTCTCGTCCGCGCCTACCTCGCGTTCCGACCGGCCTGGCGATTGATGGGACGCCAGACGCTGCTCGTCGCCGAGGCACGCGGTTGAACGCCCCCGAGTTGTCGATCGTCATGCCGGTGTTCAAGGAGGGCGAGGCGGCCGCGCCGGTCATCCGGGCCATCGCACGGGACGTGCACACGCCGCACGAAGTCATCGTCGTCTACGACTTCGACGAGGACCCTACCGTCCCGGTCATCGAGCGACTGGCGGCCGAGCTACCAACGGTCCGTGGTCATCGCAACGACCTGGGCCGGGGCGTCCTCAACGCGATGAAGTCCGGGATCGCCGAAAGCCGCGGTGCCTACGTCCTGATCACGATGTCGGATGGCTCGGACGAGTCGCACATCGTCGACTCGATGGTGGCGCTCGCCCGCAACGGCGCCGACATCGTCGCCGCGTCCCGCTACATGCCGGGTGGGCGGCAGATCGGCGGACCGTTCTTCAAGCGGACGATGAGCCGCGCCGCGGGCCTGACCCTGCGTTGGTTCGCCGGTGTGCAGACCCACGATTCGACGAGCAACTTCAAGCTGTACCGGCGCAGCTTCCTCGACTCCATCACGATCGAAAGCGAGGCCGGGTTCGAGCTCGCGCTCGAGCTGACCGTCAAGGCCACGCTGGCCGGCCGCACGGTGGCCGAGGTGCCGACGACGTGGCGCGATCGGACCGCCGGCCAGAGCAATTTCAAGCTTCGACGGTGGTTGCCGCATTACCTGCGCTGGTATCGCCGCGCGTTCATCGGGCGGTGGCGAGCTGGACCGCCGGGCACATCGGCCGCTTCCTGAGTCATGTACGTCGGTACCGTCGACACCCACCAGTGCGCTGAGTAGCATCGTCGAGATGGACAACGGCTCTGATCGGCGACGTCGGCTGCTCGCGGTCGCCATGATGGGCATCTCGGCCGGGTTGCTCTTCAGCGTGATGGCGGTCTATTTCACGCGGGGCTTCATCCCGGGTGACGCCATCGTCTACCTCGCGG
>DASVEH010000193.1:0-5243 GCA_036380655.1 Candidatus Limnocylindria bacterium
GCCGACGGCTATACTGCGACCTCCTCGATGGGCGATTGGCTCAGTCGGTTAGAGCGCACGGTTCACATCCGTGAGGTCACTGGTTCGAATCCAGTATCGCCCACCACCTCCCTTCCTCTTCCCTGGTCGACGGTGGGCCGATGCGGGTCGTCCTGACCACCGAGTCGTACCTGCCCTACCTGTCCGGGGTGACCGTGTCCGTCGACGCGCTCGCACGGGGCCTCGGGGCGGCCGGCCACGAGGTTCTGGTGATGGCGCCGGCACCCGCTCCGGGGGCGGAGATCCGACCGATCGGATCGCCCGGCCCCGACCCGCGGCACGCCTGGCTGCCGTCGTATCAACCGGCGATGGTCGCGCCACCCGACTACCGCATGCCGTGGCCGAACCCGGTCGCTGGGGCGTTGAGCGAGGCGAGGGGTTTCCGGCCGGACGTCGTCCACGCTCACTCGCCGTTCGTGACCGGACTGCTCGCGCGGCGGCTGGCGCACGATGCCGGCGCGCCGCTCGTCTTCACCCACCACACCAGGTTCGGCGACTACGCCCACTATCTCGGTCCGCTGGCAGCTCCGGGCCGCGCGGTCACCGAGGCCTATCTCCATGGGTTCTGGCGCGGCTGCGCCGCGATCGTGGCCCCATCGGTGGACCTGGCGGATGCGATCCGCGGCGCGCTCGGATCGGCGCCGTCGAAGCCGACGGTGCACGTCATCCCGACCGGCATCGACGTCGCCGGCATCCGGGGGCTGCGCGCCGTGGACCCCCGCGCCGCCGCCGGGTGGCCGCCGGACTCGGTGGTCGTCGCCTCGCTCGGACGCCTGGCACCCGAGAAGAGCCCGGGCGTCCTCCTCGACGCGCTCGCCATGGCTGCGGCGCGCGTACCCGAGCTGCGTGGGATCGTCGTCGGCGGCGGGCCGTCCGAGGTGGAGATGCGCGCCCGGGCCGCCCGATCGGACCTCACCGGGAAGGTCGTCCTGACCGGTGCCCTGCCGCGGCCGGAGGCGCTGGCCACGATCGCGGGCGCCGACGTCTTCCTGTTCACCTCGCGGACGGAGACCCAGGGGCTGGTGCTCGCCGAGGCGCTCAGCGCCGGGCTGCCCTCTGTCGCGGTGGACGGGCCCGGGGTCCGGGACTCGGTCCGCGATGGCGTCGATGGCCTCCTCGTGCCGGCCGAGCCCGCGGATTCCCTCGTCGAGCGGCTCGCCGCCACCCTCGCGGCGCTCGTGGTCGACCCCGAACGACGGGCCGGCATGGCGGCTCGGGCGCGGGCCGATGCCGACCGCTTCTCGGAGGAGCGGCGGGTGGCCGAGACGGAGGCCGTGTACCGATCGCTCGTCACGCGAATCGCGTGAGTCGCGACGAATCGCTTGCGTCGGCATGGAGCGGGCGTACAATGCCCGCCATGCGAATGAGTCTGGTGGCCCGATTCGTCTCCCACCCATCGATCGACTTCGGGGCGGAACGCCGATCGGCGCACCGGCCTCGTCTCGGCCTGTCCGCCACCAGGACCATCTACCACCGTCCCCGCAGCGCCACGGCGCCGATGACGACCGTGCGCGCCCTGCGGTCCCAGACGAGCCGCTTCCGCTTCCCGGCGGTCGGTCGTGCGACGCGCCTGCCGGCCCGTCGGCCCGCGCTTCCGTTCGGGGTGCCGCGCGCCCGCCGCTCCTAGCGGCAGCGGTGCCCATCCTGCGAACCGCGCGCGCGACGTCCGCTGGGGGAGTCGTCCATCGCCTCGTCGGGGATCGCCACGAGATCGTCGTCGTCCACCGCCGTTCCCCGGTGCTCTGGGCGCTGCCGAAGGGCACACCTGATTCCGGCGAGACGATCGAGGAGACGGCCCTCCGCGAGACGCGCGAGGAGACGGGCCTCGAGGTGGAGCTCGAGGCGCCGATCAGCTCGATCCGCTACTTCTTCGTCCGCGGCTCGACGCGCTTCCACAAGACCGTGCACTTCTTCCTGATGCGGCCGATCGGCGGTGCGCTCGAGCTGCACGACCACGAGTTCGACGAGGTGCGATGGGCACCGGTCGAGGAGGCGCAGGCGCTGCTGACCCACGCCACCGAGCGCTCGGTGGTCGAGCAGGCGCTCAAGCTGATCGAGAGCTCGCCTGACGCGGCCGAGGCCACCGCATGACCGATGAAGTTGGCGGCCAGCTGAGCCGGACGCCGCTCCACGAGCGGCATCGCGAGCTGGGGGCGCGGCTCGTCCCGTTCGCGGGCTACGAGATGCCTGTCCAGTACGCCTCGATCATCGAGGAGCACCGTAGCGTCCGGTCGGCGGTGGGACTGTTCGACCTCTCGCACATGGGCGAGGTGGCCGTCGAGGGAGAGGAAGCGGTGGCCTTCCTGCGACACGCCCTCGTGAGCGATCCGGGCGCGCTCGAGGTCGGGCAGGCGCAGTACTCGATGGCCTGCCAGCCCGACGGGGGGATCATCGACGACCTCATCGTCTATCGACGCGATGTGAACGACTTCCTGGTCGTCTGCAACGCGGCGAACCGGTCGGCCGTGGTGGATGAGCTGACGAGCCTCCTCGCCCGCGGCGACTTCGGCGCCTCGCTGGACGACCGGAGCGACCGGGTCGGCCTGGTGGCGCCACAGGGCCCGAACGCTGCCGCGCTGGTCGGCGAGCTGACGGATCTCGACCTCGGCGCCATCGGCAACTATCGCTCGGCGCCCGGGACCGTGGCCGGCGTCAGTTGCCTGGTGGCGCGCACGGGTTACACCGGCGAGGATGGCTTCGAGCTGTTCTGCGACGCGCGCCACACGATCGCACTGTGGGATGCCCTCCTCGAAGCGGGCGAACGTCATGGCATTCGGCCGTGCGGCCTCGGCGCGCGCGACACGCTGCGTCTCGAGGCGGGGATGCCCCTCTACGGCAACGAGCTCGGTCGCGACACGAATCCGTTCGAGGTGAACCTGGGCCGCGTCGTGAAGCTGGAGAAGGGCGACTTCGTCGGTCGATCGGCGCTTCAGGCGGTGCAGCAGGACGGCCCGGCGCGCAAGCTGATCGGCCTGAAGATGGTCGACAATGCCATCCCGCGCGCCGGCTACGCGGTGCTGGCGGGCGGCGACGCGGTCGGGCATGTCACGAGCGGCACGCTGTCGCCGACGCTGGGCGACAAGATCGCCATGGCTCTCGTCGGTGCCGAGCACGCTGCCGTCGGCAACGCGTTCGAGGTCGTGGTTCGCGAGCGCCCCTACCGGGCCGAGCAGGTAAAGTTGCCGTTCTACCGCCGCCCGCGCGACTGACCGCGCCGCGCGATCATCCAAGGAGGATCGACTCGCTCATGGCCTACCCCGACGACCTGCGCTACTCGAAGGAGCACGAGTGGGTACGCATGGACGGCTCGCGCGCCACGATCGGGATCACCAGCTTCGCTGCCGATGAGCTCGGCGACATCGTCTTCGTCGAGCTGCCCGAGGTCGGAGCGTCGCTCAGCCAGTTCGCCACGTTCGGCGTCGTCGAGTCGGTCAAGGCCGTCAGCGACCTCTTCTCTCCTGTCTCCGGCGAGGTGGTCGAGGTCAACGATGCACTGCGCGACGGGCCGGAGCTGCTGAACGCCGATCCCTTCGGGGAGGGCTGGATCGCCAGGATCGAGCTGTCCGACTCGTCGGAGCTGGACGCCCTGATGGATGCGGCGGCCTACGCGGACGCGACCGCCTGAGGGCGGCAGCCAAATGACCTACTCCCCGCACACCGAGGCCGATCGTGCTCGCATGCTCGAGGCGGTCGGCGCCGCATCGGTCGATGACCTGTTCGCCGACATCCCGGCCGGCGTGCGGGCCAGCGACTGGACGATCCCGCCTCCGCTCGTCGAGCAGGAGGTCCGCGCAGAGCTCGCGCGACTGGCCGGTCACAACCGGATCGCGGAGATCAGCTTCCTCGGCGCCGGCGTCTATCGGCACCTGATCCCGTCGGTGGTCGGCGAGGTGATCGGCCGGTCGGAGTTTGCCACCGCCTACACGCCCTACCAGCCCGAGGTGTCGCAGGGCACCCTCCAGAGCATCTACGAGTTCCAGTCGCTCATCTGCGAGCTGACCGGCATGGAGGTGGCGAGCGCCTCGCACTACGACGGCGCCACGGCGACGGCGGAGGCCGCCCTGATGGCGTGCCGCCTGACCCGACGCTCACGGGTCGCCGTCTCGGCCGCCCTGAATCCCGACTACCGCCGTGTCCTCGACACCTACTGCTCGGGTCCGGGCATCGAGGTGGTGACCGTTCCGGTCGACCTCACCGAGGGCGGCACGGGCACCACGGACCCGGGCTCGGTCGAATCGCTCGGCGAGGTCGCCTGCCTGGTCGCCGCGCAGCCGAACTTCTTCGGCCAGCTCGAGCCGATGCGGGAGCTCGCCGATGCCGCCCACGCCGTCGGCGCGCAGTTCGTGGCCGTCGTCGAGCCGACCTCGCTGGCGCTGCTCGAGGCGCCCGGAGCCTACGGTGCCGACATCGTCACCGCGGAAGGGCAGCCGCTCGGCGTGCCGATCAGCTTCGGCGGGCCGTACGTCGGCCTCATGGCGGCCCGCATGGCATCCGTGCGCCAGATGCCGGGCCGGCTCGTCGGCGCAACCCGCGACGTGCAGGGGCGCAAGGGATACGTGCTCACGCTCCAGGCGCGCGAGCAGCACATCCGTCGCGAGAAGGCGGCGAGCAACATCTGCACGAACCAGGCGCTCATGGCGCTCGCCGCGACCGCCTACCTGACCGCGGTCGGGCCGAACGGGCTGCGCGAGGTCGCCGAGCTGTCGATGCTCCAGGCGCGGCACCTCTCCGGCGCGCTCGAGTCCGCCGGCCTTGCCGAACGCCGATTTGCCGGGCCGTACCTGAACGAGATCGCCCTGCGCTTGCCCGATGCGGCGCGCCGCCACGCGGCGTTGGCGGAGCGAGGGATCGTGGCCGGCTACCTCCCCCAACGAGATGAGCCGGAGCTGCGCGACACGCTGCTGCTGGCGACGACCGAGCTCACCACCGATGAAGACATCGCGCGGCTGGTCGACGCGCTCGAGGAGACACGGTGAGCGTTGCCGAAGCGCCTCGCTCGGACCCGTCGGGCCGGGGAGCGGCGTTCTCCGGGGCGGCCGGCGGCGAGGAGCTGTCGATCGTCGAGCCCCTGATCTTCGAGCACTCGCGGCCGGAGCGACGCGCGGTGCGGTTCCCGGCCGCCTCCAACCGTGCTCGTGAGCTGGCCGCCGGGCAGCCGCAGCTGCCCGCATCGGTCCTGCGCGCCACCGCACCGCGGCTGCCGG
>DASVEH010000194.1:0-9092 GCA_036380655.1 Candidatus Limnocylindria bacterium
AGCCGGTGGGCGACCTCGCGCGCCACGCCCTCGACGGCGAGCTCGTCGTCGAGGACCGTGTCGAGGGCGACGAGGAGATCCCCGTCCTCGGCGACCTCGTGCCCGGGGCGCGCCCGCGCCGTGAGCTGGAACTCGTCGGCCTGGAGCGTCGCCGCGCCCACGCTCGCCGTGCCGTCCGCGTTGATTTGCCAGTCGCCCGAGCGCACGCCGGCCATGATCCCGCCGACCGCCGCCCCGTGCCTCGGCCCGATCACCGGCAGCAGCGGGTAGAGGGTGCGCTCGACCATCTCCGACTCGTCGGGGATTAGCTCGATGGTGCGAACGTTGAGCTCCTCGCGGATCTGCCGCCGCAGCTCCTCGTCCACCCCCGCATCGCTGGCGAACGCCACCCGGGCGGCCGGCAGCTTGACCCGGGCCGCGCGCAGCGGCTGGCGGGTCCGCACGCCCGAGGCGGATCGAGCGGCGCGCCCGAGGGCCACCGTGCGCCGCGCGACCTCGACGGCTGCGTCCACGTCCGGTGCGGCACGGCCGGCCGTCCGCGGGAAGTCAGCGAGGTGAACGCTGTCAGGCTCGGGTCCGGCCACCGAGGCCACCAGGTTGTCCCAGATCGCGTCGGCGACGTGCGGGATGATCGGAGCCAGCAGCTTCGTCAGGGTGACGAGCACCTCGTAGAGGGTCGCGTACGCCGCGCGCTTGTCTGCATCCAGCTCCCCCTTCCAGAACCGTCGCCGGTTGCGGCGGACGTACCAGTTGGAGAGATCCTCCACGAACGCCTCCGTGGCTCGCGTCACGCGCATCGCGTCGTAGGCGTCGTAGGAGGCCGCCGCTTCCGCCACCAGGGCATCGAGGCGCGACAGGATCCAGCGGTCGAGCAGGGTACGCGCCTCATCGACGCCATCGGCCTGGTCCGGCGTCCACCCATCCAGGCGGGCATAGGTCACGAAGAAGCCGTACGTGTTCCAGAGCGGCAGGAAGAAACGGCGCACCACCTCGTGACCCGGCCCGTACCCGAACCGCAGGTTGACCGCCGGGTTCGCCGCCGCGTACATCCAGCGCATGACGTCGGAGCCGATGCGCTCCGCGGCCTCGTCGAACGGGATCGAGTTGCCCCGGCTCTTGTGCATCTCGACGCCGTTCTCGTCGAGGAGCAGCGCGTAGCCGAACAGCGCCCGCGCGGGCGCCTGCCCGGTCATGACCGTGGATTCGGTGAGCAGCGCGTAGAACCAGTTCCGGAACTGGCCGGGGAACGACTCGCTGATCCAGTCGGCGGGGTACCACTGCGCCCAGTAGTCGCGGTCGCTGTTCCACTTCAGCGTGGACAGCCCGACGATCCCGGCATCGAGCCACGGGTTGCCGACGTCGGTCGTGCGCGTCGCCCTGCCGCCACAGGACGAGCAGGCGATCTCGACGGCATCGACCCACGGCCGATGCGGCGAGTGCCCGTCGAACTCGTCCCAGCCGGCGACCGCACGTTCCTGCAGCTCCTCCTTCCCTCCGATCACCTCCCACCCGTCGCAGTCGGCGCACTCCCAGATCGGCAGCGCGAGCCCGTAGTAGCGCTTCTTGCTGATCATCCAGTCGCCCATGTTTCGGAGCCAGTCGAGCTCGCGCTCCTCGAGGCCGATGCCGGGCGGGAGCCATTCCATGGAGCGTGTGGAAGCACCGACCGGCTCGCGCAGCGGGTCGGTGGCGATGAACCACTCGTCGACGAGGCGGAAGATGAGCTGGGTATTGCAGCGCCAGCAGTGCGGGTACGAGTGGGCGTAGGTCTCCTTCGCGACGAGAAGCCCCTTGGCCTCGAGATCGGCGACGACGTCCCGCGCAAGGTCCTGCGACGGGTCCTCGGCCGCTCCGGCGTATCGGCCGGTCTGCCAGCCGAAGCCTGCGCCGAAGACGCCGAACTGGTCGATCGGATCGATGACGGGCAGGTCGAAGGCCTTGCTGAGCGCGAAGTCCTCCTGGCCGCAGCCGGGTGCGATGTGGACGATGCCGGTGCCCTCGGCATCCGAGACCTCGTCCCACGGGATGACGCGGTGCGTGACCGTGGCGGCGGCCGGGAGCTCGTCGTAGGGTCCGTCGTAGGAGAGGTCGACCAGCTCGGAGCCGGGAGCTTCGCGCACGACCGCGGCATCCGCGGCAACGCGCGCCTTCGAGCCGGCGCTCACCCACCAGCGGCGGCCATCTCCACCCTCCACCAGCTGATACGTCAGCTCCGGATGCACCGCGGCCGCCACGTTGCTCGACAGCGTCCACGGCGTGGTCGTCCACACCAGCAGGTCCTCGCCCTCGTGGCCGGCGCTGGTGATCGGCAGGCGGAGGGTCACCGACAGGTGCCGCGCCTCCGCGTACCCCTCGGCGGCCTCCATGTTCGAGATGCCGGTCCCGCAGCGGGGGCACCACGGCATGACGTCGTGGCCGCGATAGATCAGGCCGCGCCGGTGACACTCGGCCAGGAAGGCCCAGACGGTGTAATTGTTCTCGTCCGAGTTCGTGTAGTAGCTGTTCTCCCAGTCCATCCAGTAGCCGAGCCGCTTGCTCTGCTCGGTCTGCATGGCGGCGTACGTGTCGACCCACGCCTTGCAGCGCTCAACGAAGGGGCCGATGCCGAACTCCTCGATCTGGCGCTTGCTGTTGAAGCCCAGGTCGCGCTCGACGTTGACCTCGATCCAGAGCCCCTGGCAGTCGAAGCCGTTCTGGTAGCGCTGCTTCTCGCCGAGCATGGTGTGGTAGCGCTGGAAGAGGTCCTTGTAGGTGCGGCCCCAGGCGTGGTGGACGCCCATCGGGTTGTTTGCCGTGATCGGCCCGTCGATGAAGCTGAAGCGGCGGTCGGCATCGGCGTTGCGCGCCAGGTAGCGCGCCATCGTGTCGCGCTCCCGCCAGCGCTCGATCACCTCGCGCTCCAGCGCGGGAACCTCCAGCTTGCTCGATACCGGTCTGAACAACTCGCTCTCGCTCCTGACCACACAAAGAACCCGTCCCGGACATCCGGGACGGGAGTCTCTCCCGCGGTACCACCCGCGCTTGACCGATACGCCGCACGGCGGCATCCGGTCCACTCGTCGCCTTCGCTATCGGGGGGCGATCCCGGGAGGGCTACGCACGGCACGCGCCGCTTCGCACCTCCGGCTCGGGAGGGATGAGGGTCGCCGCCGATGTCGCCCGCTTCCACCGTTCCGGGCTCGCTGTGACTCGGTGCTGACGGCCGTCGTGGCTCCGTCGTCGCCGTGACTCGAATTGGTGGCCGATCGTGGCAGTCGACCGCCGCGGTGTCAATTCAGCCCAGTAAAGCCCGTCCGACGAAGAGGGCGGTGGCCAGGCCGCCGGCGATGACGACAGCTGCGATCCGCGGCCAGTACACGCGCGCCATGATGGCCGCCACTGTCGTGACGGGCCCGGCCAGCACGAGCGCGAGGGCCGTGATGCGGCCGAGCTCGGTCCCCGGCGCCGGCATGCGGTCCAACAGCAGTGCCGCGCCCCATGCCGCACCGGCGGCGATCAGCGGCAGCACGAAGATCGCGGCGCTGGGACCCGGACGTGCCGTCCAGCCGGGACGGGGCAGACGCCGGCGCCCGCGGCGCTCGGCAGCGGGGACCGGCGGCTGCTCGACGCTCGGCGAAGGCTCCTCCGCCTCGAGGCCGGCGGCGGCGCGCTCCTCGGCCAGGAGGGCGTCCGCATCACGTGCTTCGGCCAGGCGCCGCTCGTGGAGTGCCCGCTCGATCCCGGTCATCAGCGCCGGATCCAGCTCGACCGCAGGTGCCGGGAACTCCGGCTCCGGCTGCGGCGGCGGCTCCGGCTCGGGTGGGGCCTCGCGTGCAAGCTCCTCGAGCCGCTGACGCGCTCGTGCGGCCAGCGAGAGCGCCTCGAGCAGAGCCTCCTCGTTCGCCGCCGCGATCGCCAGGCGACCACGATCCGTCGGCACAAGGATGGCGGTCGGCGTCGGCGCCAGTCGCACCACCTCGATGGCCTCCTCGTCGCGCAGCACGGCGCGGCCGAGCTGCCAGGGAAGGAAACGCCTGGAGGCTCGCAGGCTGGACGGATTGTCGCCGCGGAACCGCACGCGGGTCACGGGCCCCGGGACGAGCCCGTACGTCCGGCCCCCGCCGAGCCTGCTGACGCGTACGGCAGCCTCCTCGACCTCCAGCCGGATGCTGAGCAGCTGCGCCGCCGCGACGAGGGAAGCGAGCGCCACTACCCCGCCCAGCCCGGCGACCAGGAGTCCGGCGGTGCCCGAGATCACGAGGAGTCCCGCGGCGATCGCGGCCGCTCCGGCGAGGAGCGCCAGGAAGGGCAGCACGAGCAGGCGTGGCAGGGACCGCGACAGGCGGATGCGGGCGATCGGCTCGGCGCGGTCGGTCATCGGTCAGGCCTTCTCGGTGACCTTGTACTCGAGGTAGCGACCGGTGAGCAGGCGTGTCTGAGCATCGAGCGCCGGCACCATGCTGAAGATGATGCCGACGAACGGCAGGCCGATCCACTGCACGTAGCTGAGCAGTCCCTGCAGCCATCCCCACTCGGGCGGGCGCGGGGGCACGATGCGGTGCTCGATCACGATGAGAACCGCGAGGCCGACGATCGCCATCGTCAGCATCGCGCTTGCGTAGAGCGGCAGGTTCTGCCCCAGCGTGGTCTCGCCGAAGGCCGGGTTGATGAGCAGCGGGACCGTCGCTCCGAAGGTCAGCACGAACGGGGCGATCGCCCAGTTGATGTGCTCGCCGAACAGGTTCATGACCCGCCAGAAGCGAGAGCTGAACGGGATGTGCGAGGCCTGAACCGCGTTCCCGATGACATAGGGGATGTCGGTCACGCCCCACGCCCAGCGCCGCGCCTGGAGGTACTGCTCGGCCATGCTGCGCCAGTAGCCCCGTGCCCGCACCGCGTCGCCGTAGATCGGAATGAAGAGCGGAACGGCCCGGAACCGGTCGCCGTAGCGGAAGTAGCTCTTCCAGTAGAACCGGCTGTCCTCGGGGATGGCGTCGGTCGCCCAGTAGCCGACGTCGTGGACGAGGTGCAGGGTGGTCGAGTAGGAGCCGAAGCTCTGGAGCTTCTCGGGCAGGACGCTTCGCCACATCTGGAGCTGGGTCAGCACCGCTGCGAACAGGCGCTGCAGCATCGGCGCATGCCAGATGTTGTTGTGGAAGTACGGGATCGGCTGATAGAGCTGCATCTCGCGATTCGGATCGGTCAGGTGCACCCAGGAGAGGTACGCGAAGTACTGCGGATGCACGCGGTAGTCGGCGTCGAGGTCGGTGACGATGATCCGGCGCGGGTCCATCCCTCGCTCCCGGACGAGCTTGCGATACAGGTAGCGGCCACCCCACGCCATGGCGCTGCTCTTGCCGACCACGATCCCCGGCTCGAGCGGATCGAGGATGTGAATGAATTCGGCGAAGGCGTCGCCGAACTCGCCCTGGAGGATCCGGACGTTGGCAATCCCGCCCTCGTCGGTCTCTCGGGTGATGATCGCGCAGATCTTGCGCTCTGCCGGCCATGCCGCGTCGGCCAGGGCTCTGACGGTGTGGCGCAGCTTGTCGAGCGGCTCGGTGTAGGTCGGGATGAGCGCCAGGTGCACGAGGTCCTCGGCCCGCGGGGGCGGAGGTTCGAGCGCCTCGACCGCCCGGAGATCCTCGATCTCGCGTCGCAGCCGCCGACGCTCGCCGCGGCTCGGCAGCACCACGGCGCTGATCCCCAGCGCCCCGGTCGGCAGGTCGTCCCCGATGGAACCGAGGCGTGCCTCGAGCACGGCTCGCCGGACTGCCGGATCCGCCAGGCCGGCGACGCGCGCCGTCCAGTCGTCGGCGAGCACGTCACGGATGCGGCGATAGGCGATGATCACGGCCCCGCTGAACCAGAGCGCCCTGCAGAGCCAGTAGAAGTCGAAGCTCAGGACGAAGTACGCGACCAGCCAGGGGTAGCTGAAGCTCAGCCAGAGCGGCAGGATCAGGATCGCCCACGAGATGGTGCCGGGCACCATCTCGAGGACGCGGCCGAGCCAGCGCAGGCGATCGGAGTCGTCGGTCGTGGTCATCGTATGGAAACCGACCACCCGGCCGGTCGCGGGCGGGACCCAGCCGGCGCGGCGCCGCCTCCTAGTAGACCGGGGTGAGCCAGCCGCGGTAGGCCGGCAGTCGGCCCCGCACCGCGTCGAAATAGGTCCGGGACAGATCCCGGGTGACCTGGCCCGGGCGCCCTCCTCCGATGCTGCGGCGGTCGATCTCGATCACGGGGCTGATCTGCGCGCCGGTGCCGCACAGGAAGACCTCGTCGGCACCGTACAGCTCGGTGCGATCGATCGAGCGCTCGACCACCTCGACCCCGAGCTCATCACGCGCGATCTCCATGAGCCGCGCGCGGGTGATCCCCTCGAGGATGTTGTCGGTCACGGGCGGCGTGATGAGGGTGCCGCGCTTCACGATGAACAGGTTTTCGGCACTCCCCTCGCTGACGTGGCCGTCCGAGGTCAGCACGATCGCCTCATCGAAGCCGTTGAGCTGCGCCTCGCTCTTGGCCAGGGCGCCGTTGACGTAGGCGCCGGTGATCTTGCCCCGCGCGGGGATGGCGTTGTCGTCGGTTCGCCGCCAGCTGCTGACCTGGGCTCGGATCCCGCCCTCGGTGTCGATGTACTGGCCGAACGGAACGCCGAAGATCGTGATGTCCGCGTCCAGGTTGTGGAGGCGCACGCCGATCGTCTCGGAGCTCTTGTAGATGATCGGGCGCACGTAGACGTCCTCGCGCAGGCCGTCCCGGCGCAGCAGCTCGAGCGTCACCTCGGCGAGCTCCTCAGGAGACTGGCGGATCTCCATCATCAGCAGCCGAGCCGATGCGCGAATGCGCTGGTAGTGAGGCACCAGCTCCAGTGCGAAGAGCTGTTCCTCGTCGGCATTCCAGTAGGCCCGGATGCCCTCGAACACCGCCGTGCCGTAGTTGAAGCCATGCGTCATCACGTTGATGTTCGCGTCGCGAAGGGGCACGAAGTCGCCCCGGAAGAACGCCCACAGCTCCGTGGTGGTCTCCACCGCCGGGGCCTGCGTACGGTTCTCCTGCTCCAACAAGGCTGCCTCCTTTGAACGGGCGCGCGCGCGCGACGGCCGGGGTAGATCGGCGCGGGCCAGTATACCCGCGCCAACCGGCCCGCCGAAATCAGCCGGTCTCGGGCGGCGTGGAAACCGGCACCTCGCGGTCGCGCGTCGCAATCAGCGAAATGACGACGGAGGCTCCAAGGATTGCGACGATGATGCCGAGCGACACCCACACGTCGAGATGGATGACGTCACTGGTGAGCATCTTCAGGCCGGCGAAGGCGAGGAGAGCTGCCAGACCATACTTCAGGTACTCGAAGCGGTCGATGAGACCGGCGAGGAGGAAGTAGAGCGAGCGCAGACCCATGATCGCGAACGCGTTCGAGGTGAACACGATGAACGTGTCGGTGGTGATGGCGAGGATAGCCGGCACGCTGTCGATGGCGAACATGATGTCGCTGGTCTCGATGAGCACGAGCGCCGCAAAGAGCGGCGTCGCCCACACCCTGCCATTGCGGCGCGTGAAGAAGCTCTGCCCCTCGAAGTCTTCCGTGACCGGGATCACGCGCCGGATGAGACGCAGGAAGACGTTCTTGCTCGGATCGACGTGCTCGGTTCCCGCGGTGACCATCCGCCAGGCCGTGAAGAGGAGCAGCAGGCCGAACAGGTAGACCACGAAGTGAAAGCGCTCGAGGAGCGCGATCCCCGCCACGATGAAGATGGCCCGGAAGACGATGGCGCCAAAGACGCCCCAGAAGAGGAGCCGATGCTGGTACGCGGCCGGGACGCCGAAGTAGGTGAACAGCACGGCGAAGACGAAGACGTTGTCCATCGAGAGCGAGTACTCGATGAGGTATCCGGCGAGGTACTCGCCGCCGCTCGTCGCGCCGCGCGTCAGGAAGATCCAGCCTCCGAAGGCCAGACCGAGAGCGACCCAGACCGCGACCCACGCGCCGGCCTCCCGCATGCGCACCGGCTTCGCCTCGCGATGGAAGACGAAGAGGTCTAGCGCGAGCAGCCCGAAGATGGCTACCGCAAAGATGATCCACGAAACGATGTCGGGCAACGAGACGGCCTCCTACGCTTGCCGAAGTCTCTCCCGACCGCTGCGCGGATCGGCCGGTGCCACCGGACGGGATCATCCCGACGTCCTGACGATGACACCTATCAGGGGTACTCCCCTCGGCCAGCCCGAGTGTCGCCGAGTGGACGGCGACCCGTCAACTCGGGCTCGGGTGTCGACCCCCTACGGACGAAGATGCTGTGGCGCGTACGGCAGGAGCGCAACGTGGCGGGCACGCTTCAGCGCGGTCGTCAGCATCCGCTGGTGCCGGGCGCAGGTCCCCGTCTTTCGACGCGGCTCGATCTTGGCGCGCTCGCTGAGGTAGCGCCGGAGGCGGTTGACCTCCTTGTAATCGATGCTCTCCGCCTTGTCGACGCAGAAGTTGCAGACCTTGCGGCGGCGGCGGTCTCGGTAGTAATCGGCCGACTCGCGGCGCGATCGTGGGCTTGCCATCGGTGGTATCGGTCCTTTCGGATCAGGTGATCAGTGAATCAGAACGGGATGTCGTCGACGTCCATCTCGGCGCCGGGCGCGGAAGAGCGCCCCTCGGCACCGCGCGGCCGAACCTGCGGCGGCGCATCGCCGTACGAGCCCCCGTCGGAGCCCGAACCTCCCTCGTCGCGCGGACGGCGCTCGAGGTTGACGACGCGCGCGAACGCGAGCTCGAGCGACGTCCGCTTCTGGCCGTCGCGTGCCTCGTACTCGCGGGCTCGGAGCGAGCCCTCGGCGTAGATCTTGTTCCCTTTGCGGAGCTGCTCCGCCAGGCGCTCGGCGGCCTGCTCCCAGACGCTGACGCGGAACCAGAGCGTCTCCTCGATCCACTCGCCGTCCGGGCCCTTCCGGTTGTCGTTGACCGCCACGCGCAGCTCGGTAACGGCCTTGCCGCCGGGCGTGTAGCGCAGCTCCGGGTCGGCGCCGAGATTGCCGATGATCATGATCTTGTTGAGTGTCATGCGGCTCCCTTCCTGGGCCGGGCCTCAGGCCTCGGCGCGCTCCTCGTCGGCCGGCGCGGC
>DASVEH010000195.1:0-4483 GCA_036380655.1 Candidatus Limnocylindria bacterium
AGTAGCTCTTGCGGACCTTCTGCTTCTCGCGCAGCTGCAGGCCGTACTCGCTCACCTTGCGGCGGCGCATGGTGTTCATGCCGGGCGGCGTGCTGCGGCGCTCGAAGCTGCACTTGCGGCTGTAGCAGCGGCTGCCCTTCAGGAAGAGCTTGAGGCCCTCCCGGCGGCAGATGCGACAGACGGCGTCGTTGTAACGTGCCATGGCTCGATCCCTTCTCTAGACCCGGCGCCGCTTCGGCGGGCGGCAGCCGTTGTGCGGGATCGGCGTGACGTCGGTGATGGCCGAGACCTCCAGGCCGGCGGCCTGCAGCGAGCGGATCGCCTGCTCGCGGCCGCCACCGGGGCCCTTCACGAAGACCTCGATCTGGCGCATGCCGTGCTCCATCGCGCGGCGCGCGGCCAGCTCGGCCGTCTGCGCAGCGGCGTACGGCGTGCTCTTGCGGGAGCCCTTGAAGCCCGCCAGGCCCGCGCTCCCCCAGCTGACGACGTTGCCGGTCGTGTCGGTGATCGTCACGATCGTGTTGTTGAACGTCGACTGGATGTGCGCGTGCCCGGTCGGCACGTTCTTTCGCTCGCGCTTCTTTCGCTGCGTGCGCTTACGCTCTGCCATGGAACTCCCGTTACTTCTTGCGGCGGATGCCGACGGTCTTCTTCACACCGCGGCGCTGCCGGGCATTGGTCTTGGTTCGCTGCCCGCGGACCGGCAGGTTTCGGCGATGCCGGAGGCCCCGATACGAGCCGATCTCCATCAGGCGCTTGACGTTCATGCTGACCTCGCGGCGGAGGTCACCCTCGACCTTGAACTGGCGGTCGACCACCTCGCGCAGGCGGTTGACCTCCTCCTCGGTCAGATCACGCACGCGCGTGTCGGGCGACACGTTTGCCGCCCCGATGACCTTGGTCGCCGAGGTGGGGCCGATGCCGTGGATGTAGGTGAGGCTGACGATCACCCGCTTCTCGCGGGGAATGTCGACGCCGGCGATACGTGCCACGTTTCTCCTAGCCCTGTCGCTGCTTGTGCTTGGGAATGACGCAAATGACCATCACCACGCCCGAGCGCTTGATCACCTTGCAGCGCTCGCAGCGGGGCTTCACGGATGCAGAAACTTTCATCTCATCCTGTACGTGATGCGACCCCGGGTGAGGTCATAGGGAGAGAGCTCGACGCGGACGGTGTCGCCGGGAAGGATGCGGATGAAGTTCTGGCGCAGCTTCCCGGAGATGTGGGCGAGCACCTCGTGCCCGTTCTCCAGGCGCACCTTGAACATCGCGTTCGGGAGGGGAAGGATCACTTCTCCTTCGACCTCGATGGCATCCTTCTTTGGCAAGCGACACGCACCCTCGTTTCAGCCTGAAATCAATCGAATGGGTTCGACACACGGAAAGGCCGCCGCACAGGGCGACCCACGGAACGGAGAGTATACAGCAAGACGGACGGGTCGTACAAGGCAGGTCATGGGCGTGCGGTGAGCACCTCCGGACCGGCAACGGTGATCGCGATGGTGTTCTCGAAATGCGCCGAGAGGCCCCCGTCGACGGTCCGCACGGTCCAGTTGTCATCGGCGACGAACACGTCGTCACCGCCGAGGATGAACATCGGCTCGATGGCGAAGCACATGCCGGCCTCGATCCGAAGGCCGGTGCCCGGACGGCCGTAGTTGGGCACCTGCGGGTCCTCGTGCATGGATTGACCGATGCCGTGGCCCACGAAGGGGCGCACGATGCCGTAGCCCTTCTCGTGCGCCACCGTCTCGATGGCATGCCCGATGTCGCCGAGCCGGTTGCCGGGGAGGGCGGCCGCGATGCCGGCCTCCATCCCCCGCCGCGTGGCGTCGACCAGGTCGCTCACCTCGCGAGGAACGTCGCCGATGGTCCAGGTTCGGGCGCAGTCGGCGTGCCAGCCGTCCAGGATGCAGCCAATGTCGATGCTGACCACGTCTCCGTCGGCGAGCCGGCGGCGGGGCGACGGAATGCCGTGCACCACCTCGTCGTTGATGCTGGCGCAGATCGACCCGGGGAACGGCGGACTGCTGCCGTATCCCTTGAACGACGGGATGGCGCCCGCATCGCGGATCATGCGCTCGGCGATCTCATCCAGGTCGCCGGTGGTGATGCCGGCCCGCAGCTCGGCGTGGAGCACGTCGAGGATGCCGGCCAGGATCCGGCCCGCGCCCCGCATGGCGTCGACCTCGGACGGGCGCTTCAGTCTGACCGCACCGGTGCTGCGCATCCCCATCAGCGCGCCGCTCGCGCGCCGATGCTGGCGAGGATCGCCTCCGTGACGCGCTCGATCGACCGCGTGCCGTTGAGCCGGTCCACGATCCCGGCGCGCTCGTAATGCTCGACGACGGCCAGCATCGGCGGCACCTGCTTGTCGAGCCGGGCGCGGACCACCTCGGGGCGATCGTCGTCGCGCTGGGTCAGCGTGGCGCCCTCGCGGTCGCAGCGGCCGGGAGCCTGCGGCGGATCGGTGTCCTCGTGGTAGGTGGTTCCGCACTGCGGGCAGATCCAGCGACCCGCCACCCGGCGCACGAGCACGTCGGTCGGGACCTCGATGTAGAGGACCCGGCGGATCCGCTCGCCCTTGGCGGCCAGCGTGTCGTCGAGCGCCTTCGCCTGGCCCACTGTGCGCGGGAAACCGTCGAGGATGGCACCCGCGTCGGCGGCGGGCTGCGCCAGCTCCTCCATGAACATGGCGATCGTCAGCTTGTCCGGGACGAGCTCGCCGCGCTCCATGTACTCGCGCGCCGCTTCGCCGAGCTCCGTTCCGGCAGCGAGCGCCGCCCGGAAGAGGTTGCCGGAGGCGAGGTGCACCAGCCCGAGCTCCCGCGAGAGGATCGAGGCCTGTGTCCCCTTGCCGGCGCCGACGGCGCCCACGAGCAGGAGGATCAGGCGCTCGGCGCCGGCACCCCCGACGGGCTCATCGGTCACCTGATGAAGCCCTCGTAATGGCGCATCATCATCTGCGCCTCGAGCTGTTTCATCGTCTCGACCACCACGCTCACCATGATCAGGATGCTGGTGCCGCCGAGCTGCAGGTTGCTGGTGCCGGGGATGAAGGCCGACACGATGTAGGGCAGCACGGCGATGAAGCCGAGGAAGGTCGCGCCTCCGAGCGTGATCCGGTTCGTCACGCGGCCGAGGAACTCCTCGGTCGGCTTGCCCGGACGGATGCCCGGGATGAAGCCGCCGTTCTTGCGCAGGTAGTCGGCGGTCTGGTCCGGGCGGAACTGGAAGGCCGTGTAGAAGTAGGTGAAGAACACGACCAGCAGGAAGTACAGCGTTCCGTACAGCGGGATGTTGTTCGTGCCGTTCAGGTTGGTGCTGATGAAGGTCGCGGCGTCGCGCACCCAGCCGATCTCGCTGGTCGTGAAGTACGTCGCGATCTGTGCCGGGAAGAGCAGGATGCTCACCGCGAAGATGATCGGGATGACGCCGGCCATCGTGACCTTTAGCGGGAGGTACTGCGTCTGGCCCTGGTACATGCGGCGTCCTCGCACGCGGCTGGCGTACTGCACCGGGATGCGCCTCTGGCCCTCGTTGATGAAGACCACGGCGGCCACCACCACGATCGCCACGATGATGAACGGGATCAGGCGCGCGAAGGCGTCCGGCCCGCTGACGATCGGTCCGATCTGCTGGGGGATGCTGCCAACGATGCCGGCGAAGATGATGAAGCTGATGCCATTGCCGAGGCCCTTTTCGCTGATCAGCTCGCCGAGCCACATGAGCAGCACGGTGCCGGCGGTGAAGCTGAGCAGGAGGCTCAGCGTCTCGATGCTGAACAACGGGTTCGCGGGGATGACGCCGTTCGCGCTGAGCAGCACGCTGATGCCGTAGCCCTGCGCCAGCGCCAGCGGCACGGTCAGCAGCCGGGTGTACTGGTTGAGCTTGTTGCGCCCGTACTCTCCCTCGCGACTCAGCTCCTCGAGCGACGGGATCACGCCGCGCATGAGCTGCATGATGATGCTGGCGTTGATGTACGGGTTGACGCCGAGGCCGATGATCGACGCGGCCGCCAGGCCACCCCCGGAGAAGATGTTCAGGATCCCGAGCAGCGGGTTGTTCGTGAACAGGTCGGTCAGGGCCGCCGTGTTCACGTTCGGGACCGGAACGTTCGTCAACGCACGGAAGATCAGCAGGATCCCGAGCGTGAAGAGCAGCTTGCGCCGGATGTCCGGCGCCCGGAAGGCGGTGACGACCGTCTCGATCAAGCCGGGGACTCCGTTTCGCTCTCGTCAGTCTCGGCCGATGCGGTCGCCTCGGTCTCCTCGGCGGCCTCCTCGTCCGTGTCATCCTCGGCAACCGGCTCGGCCGCCCCCGCACCCGCGCGGGCCGCCGCGGCGCGGCGTCCGCGAGCCTTGCGGCCCTTGGTGCGCTTGGCCGCATCGGCCTCCGCCTTCGCCTCCGCCTCGAGGTCGACCGGCGCGTTGTCCGGCCACGTGAGGCGCTGCACCGCGCAGCCGGCGGCCGACAGCTTGTC
>DASVEH010000196.1:0-2216 GCA_036380655.1 Candidatus Limnocylindria bacterium
CGAGGAGCCCGCCGCTGCCGAGGAAGCTCCAGCCGAGGAGCCCGCCGCTGCCGAGGAAGCTCCAGCCGAGGAAGCTCCAGCCGAGGAGCCTGATGAGCCCGTCGTCGCCGAGGAGCCCTCGACCGAAGCCGAATCCGAAGCCGCCGAGGCGCCGGAGGCCGAGAAGACCACCGCCAAGGGCAAGAAGTCCAAGGGCTGATGCCCTAGGCCACCAGGGGCCGATCGCGACCGAGGAGCGGATCCGGCAGCCGGGTCCGCTCCTTGATGTGGCGGCGCGAACGGAACGATGAGCGAAATCGTGCCGTCCTCCGTATCTACTCCACAGGCAAGAAAACGACGGCACGCTCAGCGCAGCGGCGCACGGCATCGGTGCCGTACACTCAGGCGCAAGACGCACGAAAGCGGCGACCACCATGGATCGATTCGACAAGTTCACCGATCGAGCGCGGAAGGTGCTGACCCTCGCCCAGGACGAGGCGCAGCGCTTCAACCACAACTACATCGGCACCGAGCATCTGCTCCTCGGCCTCGTCCGCGAGGGCGAGGGCGTCGCTGCGCGCGTGCTCGAGAACATGAACGTCGAGCTCTCCAAGGTCCGCACCGCCGTCGAGTTCATCATCGGTCGCGGCGATCGGCCGGTCGTCGGCGAAGTCGGGCTCACGCCGCGAGCAAAGCGCGTCATCGAGCTGGCCATCGACGAGGCCCGCCGCCTCGGGCACAACTACATCGGCACCGAGCATCTGCTGCTCGGCCTCGTTCGCGAGGGCGAGGGCATCGCGGCCGGCGTGCTCGAGAGCCTGGGCGTCAACCTCGACAAGGTCCGACACCAGGTCATCCACGTGCTGAGCCAGTCGAGCAGCACGACGCCGACGCAGGAGACGAAGCGCCCTTCCAAGACGCCGACGCTCGACCAGCTCGGGATCAACCTGACCGAGGCCGCCCGTTCGGGCGCTCTCGACCCGGTCATCGGTCGCGAGAAGGAGATCGAGCGCGTCATCCAGATCCTGTCGCGACGCCGCAAGAACAACCCGGCCCTCATCGGCGAGCCCGGCGTCGGCAAGACGGCCATCGCCGAAGGCCTGGCCCACCGGATCGTCAGCGGCGACGTGCCGGAAACGCTCGCCGACAAGCGCGTGCTGACCCTCGACATCGGCTCGCTGGTGGCCGGCACCAAGTACCGTGGCGAGTTCGAGGAACGACTCAAGAAGATCATCGAGGAGCTGCGAGCCAGCAGCGATAGCGTCCTCTTCATCGACGAGCTCCACACGCTGGTCGGTGCCGGCGCGGCCGAGGGCGCCATCGACGCGGCGAACATCCTCAAGCCGCCGCTCGCCCGCGGCGAGCTGCAGTGCATCGGTGCCACGACGCTCGACGAATACCGCAAGTACATCGAAAAGGACTCGGCCCTCGAGCGCCGCTTCCAGCCGGTCATGGTCGACGAGCCGACGGTCGACGAGGCGGTCGCCATCCTGTTCGGCATCCGCGAGCGCTTCGAGGATCACCACAAGGTCAAGATCAGCGACGAGGCGGTCCACGCCGCGGTGGACCTGAGCGTTCGCTACGTGGCGGACCGGGCGCTGCCCGACAAGGCGATCGACCTCATCGACGAGGCCGGCTCGCGCGTGCGGCTGCGGAATGCATCGGCGCCGCCGGAGATCAAGGCCGCCCAGGTCGCGCTCGACGAGATCACCGTCCAGAAGGACGAGGCAATCGCCGGCCAGGACTACGAGGGCGCTGCGCGGCTCCGTGACGAGGAGGCGCAGGGCAAGGAACGCGTCGAGCAGCTGAAGGCGAAGTGGCACGAGGACCAGGGCAAGGAGACGCCGGTCGTCACCGACGAGGACATCGCCCAGGTGGTCAGCATGTGGACCGGCATCCCGGTCATCCGCATCAGCGCCGAGGAGTCCGAGCGCCTGCTCCATATGGAGGATGCGCTGCACGGCCGGGTGATCGGCCAGCAGGAGGCGATCGTCACCATCAGCCGCGCGGTCCGTCGCGCCCGCGCCGGCCTGAAGGATCCGAAGCGGCCGATCGGCTCGTTCATCTTCATGGGCCCCACCGGGGTCGGGAAGACCGAGCTCGCCAAGGCACTCGCCGAGTTCATGTTCGGCAGCGAGGACGCGCTCGTGAAGATCGACATGAGCGAGTTCATGGAGCGCCACAACGTCTCGCGCCTGGTCGGCGCTCCGCCCGGCTACGTCGGGTACGACGAGGGC
>DASVEH010000197.1:0-2098 GCA_036380655.1 Candidatus Limnocylindria bacterium
AAGCGAGGGCGCGGGGCGCGACACATCGGACATGGCGGCGAGTCTGCGGGAGGGCACGTCCGACGGTCAAGACGGGGCGATCCGCCGTCCGCGCTGCATGGCGCGGCCCGCCCGTATACTCCGCGACGATGCCCCAGTCCCCCTCCCTTCGGGCGCCACGCCGGCCCTTGCGCGTCGGCGTCGCGGGCCTCGGAGCCGTGGCCCAGGCCGTCCATCTGCCCCTGATCGCGAACCTGCGCGAGACGTTCGAACTCGCGGCGATCTGCGACTTCTCGGCGAAGCTGACGACGGCCCTCGGCGAGCGCTACCGCATCCCCGTCGCCCAGCGCTACCGGGACGTCGCGACGATGCTCGAGAGCGTGGAGCTCGATGGCCTCATCGTGTTGACCTCCGGCTCACACGGCGATGTGGCGCTGGCCGCCCTGGAGCGCGGGCTTCCCGTGCTCTGCGAGAAGCCGCTGGCCGTCACCCGTGCCGAGGCCGATCGCCTGGCCGCCGTCGAAGGGCCCGATCACGACGGGGAGCGGCTGATGCTCGGCTACATGAAGCTGTTCGACCCGGCCGTCGAGGAGGCGGTCCGCGTCGCGCGCGACCCGGCCCAGCCGATGGGGACGCTCCGGACCGTCGAGGTGACCGTCCTCCACCCGACGAGTGAGAGCCAGCTCGCCCACGCACACCTGCTGCCGCCACCCGACGACATCGACGCCGGGGCGCTGGTGCTGCCCCGGCAGGCCTCGGCCGAGCTCGAGGCCCAGGCGCTCGGGCCTGCGGCGGCGGAGCTCGGGCGTCTGTACAGCGGCATCCTGCTCGGCAGCGTCGTCCACGAGCTCGCCGTCGTGCGGGAGGTTGCCGGCAACCCAGTCGCGATCGATCGCGTGGACCTGTGGCCGGACGGGGCCTGGCCACCGTCGGTCGCCATCCAGGGTCGTCTGGCCGACGGCGCTCGGCTGTCGATCGGGTGGCATTTCCTGCCCGACTATCCCGCCTATCGCGAGGACGTCCGCTTCCACTACGAGCATGGCTCGGTGGAGCTGTCGTTCCCGTCGCCCTACCGGCTCCACGAGCCGACCGGCCTCGTCGTGTCGACCGGGCGCGGCGAGACTCGCCGGCAGGTCCTGCTCGACTCGATCGAGGAGGCGTTCGAGCGAGAGCTGCTGGCCTTCGCCTCGATGATCACGGACGGCACGCGGGCGAGATCCGGCATCGCCGACGGTCGGGCCGACATCGTCACGTGCCAGCGCATCGCCGCACGGCTGGCGAAGGATCGGGGCATCGAGATCGGCGGCGAGGCCGCCGAGGCCGCCGAGGCCGCCGAGGCCTCCGAGGCCGCTGAGTCGCCGGGCGCGGCGGGCGCCCGCGGATGACGGCGGTCAGCCCCCAGCCCGGCCCCACGATCGTCCACCTGGTCCCGCACACCCACTGGGACCGCGAGTGGTACGAGCCCTTCCAGACGTTCCGGCTCCGCCTCGTCGACCTCGTCGACCAGCTGCTCGAGCGGATGGAGGCCGACGGCCGGCTGCGCTTCACGCTCGACGGGCAGTGCGCGACGGTCGACGACTACCTCGAGGTCCGCCCCGAGGCCGAGCCGCTCATCCGCCGGCTCGTGGCCGAGGGCCGGCTGGCCATCGGGCCGTGGCAGATCCTCATGGACGAGTTCCTCGTGTCCGGCGAGACGATGGTGCGCAACCTGGAGCTCGGCTGGACGCGGGCCACGGACCTTGGCGGCGCGATGCGGGTCGGCTATCTGCCGGACATGTTCGGGCACGTCGCGCAGATGCCCCAGATGCTGCGGCGCGCCGGGATCGACCGGGCCGTGGTCTGGCGGGGCGTGCCCGCGGCGATCGATCGGAACAGCTTCACCTGGGAGTCGCCAGACGGCTCGGCCGTCGAGGCCGAATACCTCGTCGGCGGCTACGGCAACGGCGCGTACCTCTTCGACGTTCCAGACCGGTTCAAGGCCAAGCTGGCCGAGCACGTCGATGCGAACGAGGCTTTCTACGGCCGGCGATCGATCCTCGCGATGTACGGCACCGACCATGCGGTCCCGTCCCGCCGCCTGGCGGATCTGGTGGAAGCGCTGAACGCGGACGACGCCCCC
>DASVEH010000198.1:0-4549 GCA_036380655.1 Candidatus Limnocylindria bacterium
ACCCGGCGCTCATGAACACGCTCTCGTGCCACGAGGAGATCGCCGGGAGCGAGCAGACCTCCATGGACGAGCGCCGCCACGACTGACGGCGGGGTCAGGCCGTCGCGGTCGCCTGGTCCGTTGCCATCAGGCCGGTGGCCAGCAGGATCGCGCCGGTGGCGAGGTGCAACCAGATGTCGTTCCCGCCCAGCGGGACGAGGCCGAAGCCATCCGGGGTGATGAACCCAAGGATGCCGAGGACGAGGAGCAGCCCTCCCACGCCACGCGTCGCCTGGATGGCGGCGCCATACGACATCGAGCCGTACAGCAGAACCGCGCCGATCACGATGTGAACGAGGTTGTGGAGCGCGTTGACCTCGAACAGCCCGAGCAGCGGGCTGGTGAGGACGAAGCCGACGATGCCGACCAGCAGGTAGATGGCGCCGAACACGGCGGCCACGGTTCGTGCGAGTCCCATGTGTTGTGAAACCCTCCTCGGTTGCGCGGTTGTCTAGCATGGCGACGCGGCATCGCCCATGCGCCGATGCTTCCACTACGTCGACAGAAGGGAGCTGCATCATCGATCGACCGGCCCGCCGGACGGAAGCTGCCTGGACGCTGTTCGACAGCATCGCGCTCGTCTTGATCGTGACCGGGGCGATGGTCCTGCGCTTCGTGAGCCTCGGACGTCCGGTCGAGCTGGTCTTCGACGAGATCTTCTATGCGCGCGACGCCTGCTGGTATGTCGTCGGTACCGAGAGCGTGTGCGGGATCGCCGAGCTGGCGAGCCGATCCCATCCCCCGCTCGGCAAGTGGCTGATCGGCTCCGGCATCGCCCTCTTCGGCTACGAGCCGGCGGCGTGGCGCTTCGCCGCGGCGGCCGCGGGGACCCTGAGCGTGGCGCTCGTCTACGTCCTCGCCTGGCGCCTCTTCCGCCACCTGGCGGCTGAGCGCGCCGCCACTGTGGGCGCCATCGCCGCATCCGGGCTGCTGGCGACCGACTTCCTACACCTCGTGCACTCCCGGGTCGGGATGCTCGACGCGTTCATCACCCTCTTCGTCATCGGCGCGGTCACCTTCGTCGTCCTCGATCGGGATCGAACGCGGCGCCGGACCGATGTGCCGTGGTGGTGGCGTCTGACGCTCGGGCGGCCGTGGCGGCTGCTGGCGGGCATCTGCCTCGGAGCGGCGACGGCCACCAAGTGGTCCGGCGCGTACGTGGCGCCGGCCATCATCGGCCTGGTCATCGCCTGGGAGATCGCCGAGCAGCGCCGCCGCAGGCCGGACGGCGGCTGGTGGGAGGCGTTCACGGGAGCCTTTCGCCGCGAGGCGGCGCCGACCCTCGTGCTGCTGGGCGTGGTTCCGATCCTCGTCTATGTCGCGAGCTACACCGGGCGCATGCCGGGCGCCATCCTGGCGCTGCCGTGGGAGCAGGGATCGGTGTGGCGCGGCATCTTCGATCACCAGCAGGCGATGCTCGACTTCCACACGACCCTCGGAGGCGATCATCCGTACCAGTCGCCGCCATGGTCCTGGCCGCTCCTGCGACGCCCGGTGGCGTACTGGTTCAGCGACGACGGCGCCTACCGCGAGATCCTGGCCCTCGGCAATCCGTTGACCTGGTGGCCGGGCCTGGTGGCGCTCGTGGCGCTCGGCGCTACGTGGTGGCGCGCGGGTTGGGCGATCCGGCGGCCGGAGCCCGTCATCCTGGCCGCTGCGGCTGCCACCTATCTCCCGTGGTTGATCCTGTCGGGCGACCGCAGCCAGACGTTCCTGTGGTACTTCCTGCCGACGGTCCCGTTCCTGGGGCTGGCCATAGGCCACCTGGCGGCGATTTCCTGGTCACGGCTGGCGGGCCGCGCCATGGTCGTCGGGTACGGTCTGCTGGTCGTCGCCAGCTTCGGCTTCTTCGTGCCGGTGCTCACCGCCCTGCCCCTGGATCCGGAAGGGTGGCGAACGCGCATCCTCTTCGCGGATTGCGAGCGACCCGATGGCGTCGTGCAGGAGCTTCCCGACGACTCGACCAGCCAGGGAGTGCCGCCGGGCGGCTGGTGCTGGATCTGACGACGAGGAGTGGCGTGCCCGAGAGGACTCGAACCTCCGACCTTTAGGTCCGCAACCTAACGCTCTATCCACTGAGCTACGGGCACCCGTATCGATCACGTGCGGATCGGTGGCGGAGAGGGAGGGATTCGAACCCTCGGAAGAGGTTTACCCCCTTCAACGGTTTAGCAAACCGCCGCACTAGGCCACTATGCGACCTCTCCGAACGGCGCCGATGATAGCATGGAGCCTCGCCCACGGACGAACCCGTCCCTGGCCGCCCGTACCCTCCCATCGTCAGCCCGTAGCGTGTCCGAGATGCCTGCCACCCGCCTTCCGATCATCGGTCATCCCCTCGCCCCGACGCCGCTCGACGGCGTGCTGCGGGCCGCCCTGGCGGAGGCCGGCGCGGCGTTCGAGATCGAGCGCTGGGAGCGCCGTCCGCACCAGCTGGCCGAGGCGCTCAAGGAGATCCGCGCCGGCGACGAGTTCGCCGGGGCGATCATCTCGTCACCGCACAAGGAGAAGGCTCCCCCGCTCTCGGACGCGCTCTCCGACGATGCGCGGGTCAGCGGCGCCGTGAACGTCTTCGTGCGCGTCGACGGGCGGCTGCGGGGCCACAACACCGACGCGGACGGGGTCCGCGCGGGCCTCGTCTCGATCCTGCCGCGCGTCAAGGGCAAGTGGCCGCGCAATGCGGTTGTGCTCGGTGCGGGCGGTGGCGCACGGGCGGTGGTCGCGGTCCTCATCGGCTCCGGCTTCCAGCACATCGCGGTGCTCAACCGGCATCTCCACAAGGCCGAGGCGCTGGTGACGCACTTCACGCGCACGGCGCGCCACATGGAGCTGCGGGCCCGGCCATGGCACGACGCGATCATCGAGGTCGAGATGGCGCGAGCTGAGCTGCTGGTGAACGCCAGCGGCATCGGCGTCGAAGAGGGCGAGTCGCCCATCCCCACGGACCTCCTGCCGCCGGACCGGTACGTGCTCGACCTCGTCCTGAACCGCGCATCGACGCCGCTCATGGAGCAGGCCTCGGCGGCCGGCGGCACGGTGGCGAATGGACAGGCGGCCTTCCTGCGCGCGATCGCGGAGGCGGCCGGCCTGCTGACCGGGACGACGCCGCCCATCGATGCCCTGCGGCCGGCACTCGCCGCCGAACTCGGCGTGCCGGAAGAGGCGCTCGCCGTCGTCGGCGACTGAGCCGATGATGTACGGGGCCGCGTTCATCGTTCCCCGTGTGAGCGACGCATGAACGAAAGCCGCAACGCGGACGCTCGACTGGCCGATCGAATCAGGGCCGGCGATACCGAGGCGCTGGGAGAGCTGTACGACCGCTACGCGGGTACGGCAGTTGGCACGGCCCTCCGCGTCGTCGGCAGCCGGGAAGAAGCAGAGGATGTGGTGCACGACGCCTTCGTCGCCGTCTGGCGCAAGATCGACCGCTTCGACGCGGAGCGGGGGTCTCTGCGCGCGTGGCTCATGACCGTGGTCCGGAACCGGGCCATCGATCGTGTCCGCGCGCGCCGCGCGAGCATCGACATCGACGACGCGGACGAGCGATCGCTCCTGCGCACCGGTCCCAACCCGACGTTGGAGACGGCCCTGACGCGTGCCTCTTCCCTCGACCTGCGATCCGCCATGGCAGAGCTTCCCGATGAGCAACGCCGCGCACTGGAGCTGGCCTATTTCGAGGGCTATACCTATCGGGAGGTGGCCGAGATGACGGGCGTGCCCACCGGCACCGCCAACGGCCGGCTGCGCCTGGCGATCGGCAAGCTGCGTGACGCGCTGGCCGGGACGACCGCGGCGCCACTGCCGGTCGGCGAAGCCACCCTGCGCGAGGACGTGCGCCGATGAACGCCAGGTTCGATCTCGACTGCGCGACCGTGGACGACCTCGCTGCCGCCTACGGGCTGGGTTCGGTTGACCCCCAGGAGGCGAATGGCATCGAGCAGCACCTGGACGGCTGTCCTCGGGCGCACGACGAGGCGCGCGAGCTGATCGCCGCCGCTTCGCTCGTCCCGATGGCACTCGAGCCCGTCGGGCCCTCCCGTGCCCTCCGGGACCGGTTGATGGCAACCGTGGCCGTCACGCCGCAGGAGCACCGGGTGGGCGCCATGGCGCCGGCACCTCGCGAGATCGTCGCATCGCTTCCGACAGAGCCGGCCCGTCGGTGGTGGCAGCTGGGTTCCCTGCCGGCCCCTGTCGCCGCCGTGGGCCTGGCTGCCGTGGTCGGGCTGGGCGCCTGGGGCGTCTCGCTCAGCGGCCAGCTCGCCGAGCGCGATGCGGCGCTGCGCGCCGTGGCCTCCGCCGACGCGGCCTACGTGGCCGATGGCGAGGCCGGACGCGGCTGGGTCATCGAGACGGGCGACCAGGCCATGTTCATGGCCGACGGGCTCGCCGACCTTGCCGCCGGCCAGCTCTACGAGCTATGGCTCATCGATGGCGAGGGCAACGCCGTTGCCGCCGGAGTCCTGACCGATACGGACGGCGTCGCCCTAGTGCCGCTCGAGCGCGACATCGA
>DASVEH010000199.1:0-4132 GCA_036380655.1 Candidatus Limnocylindria bacterium
CGCTCCGCCTGTCGTGCCTGTGCCATTGTCTGCTCCTTTCCGCCCGTCGGGGTTCACCGCCGGATCTGGATGGAGCATCGGGCCGAACTGGCTGGCGCGAAATTCCGCGCACCCCTATGAATCGGCGCCCCCTGTGGCCGCTGAATCCCGGAAATTGCCCGCTGAATCCCGGAGCCTTTGTGCGAGCTCGGCACGTGAGCGGACCCCGGATGCGCGATAGATCGCGGTCAGGTGCGCCTCGACCGTGTGCGTGCTCATGAAAAGCGCCTCGGCCACCTCGCGATTCGAGCGGCCGGCACTCACGAGCTCCGCGACCTTGAGCTGTGTCGGCGTGAGCCCCGAGCGATCGTCCCGCCGACCGGTGATGCGCGCCAGGTCCGCCCGCGCACGCGCGGCCCAGAGACGAGCCTGCAGGCGCTCGAACTGCGCGGCCGCCCTCGTCAGGGCGTCGCGCGCCTTCGCCCGCTTTCGATCCCTGCGGTACGCATCGCCGAGCATCAGGAGCGTTCTCGCCTGCTCCCACGCGTCGCCGAACTCCTCGAACTGTCGCAACGCATCCTCGAGCAACTCGATCGCCGCGCTCGAGTCGCCCTCCGCGGCCAGGAGGAAGCCACGCGCGCGAGCGGTGACGGCGATTCGGAACCGGGCGCGGTAGCGACGTGCTTCCCGGTCGAAGACATCCAGGAGCGTTCGGGCCTCGTCGAGCCTGCCGAGGCCGGCAAGGGCCTCCACGTCGGTCGCGAAGGAGGAGTGCGGCGCCCCGGAGCCACCAGCCTGGCCGAGCCACTTCCGTGTCAGCGGAGCGAGGTGCTCGTGCGCGTCCGACGCGCGCCCGAGGGACAGCTCGAGGAGAGCAAGCGAATGGCGCAGGGAGGACTCGCCCTGGCGCCATCCTGTCTCGGCAATGACCTGGAGGCCCTCGGCCGCAGCGCGCCGCGCCGCCGTCTCATCGCCCATCCGCGCAAGCACGGTGACGCGACAGGCGAGGGCATGCGCCAGGCCGGTGCGCTGGCCGGTCGCGCGGGTGAGCCGCTCGGCGCGATCGAGCCGGTCCATGGCGGACTCGATCCGGCCCTCCGTGAAATCGACCGGCGCGAGGTTCGCGAGCACGAAGCTGAGGCTCGAGTAATCGCCGCCCCGCTCGGCCCGGGCCACCAGGCGCTCCATCCGTTCGCGGAAGCCGCGCAGGTCTCCATCGGCGAGCAGGACGACCGCGAAGTCGAAGTCGGGGTGATCCATCGTCCGAATGTGCCCGGCCCATGGCTCGAGCTCCTCGGCACGATCCATGAGATCGCGACGAATTCCATGGCCGGTGCTGAATTGCCAGGTGGCGTAGTGGCCGATCGTCCCCGCCAGGACCTCGGGGTCGCCCAGGTCCTCGGCCAGCTGCATGGCCCTGGCCACGTGGCGCTCGCCGCCCTCTCGGTCCAGCTGGGTGATGTGGCTGACGCCGGCCAGGAACAGCCGAATCTCGATCTCCTGCCGCACGTCGTCGGCGGTATGGCGCAGCGCCTCCTCGAAGAGCCCGCGAGCGGCCTGCCAGTCATCCATGAGCTGGCGGACCTCGGCAAGCCGGGTCAGGATCGCGGCCCGGGGCGGACCCCCGTCGACCTCTTCCAGCAGCAGCTCCAGGATTCCCCGCGCCCGGCCGATGTCGCCCGCACGGAGGTGGTGGCGAGCCGCCGCCAGCGAGCGCCGATGGGCCGCTCCGGCGTCGGCGGCCGGCGTGAGGGATGCCGCCTGTTCGGAGAGCTCGGCGGCCGCATCGGGAGCGCCCCGCCGGGCGGCTCGCTCCGCGGCGAGCTCCAGGGCCTGCGCCACCCCTTCATCGGGACCGTCCGCGGCCAGGGCCAGGTGCTTGGCGTGCTCCTCGGGCTCGCCCACCAGGCCGGCCAGCGTGCGATGCACGGCGCGGCGCTCTTCCTGGCTGGCTCGTCCGTAGGCCCCCGCCGCAAGCAGCGGGTGGGCGAAGCGGATCGACTCCCAGTCCAGGCTGAGCACGCCTGCGCCCTCCGCGGCGGACAGCCCGGCATCGGCGAGCTCCGCGCCGATGGCCCGCTGCACGATGGCTCGAGTCGGCTGCGACAGCGCCGCCGCGTACAGCGCCACCTGCGCGGCCTCGGCCGACAGCCGGGAGAGGCGCTCCCGGATCAAGCCGGCGAGCGTGTCGGGGAGGGGCAGGTCGTCGTGAACCTCGGTTCCCCTCCGCTCCACCGCCCGCCCGAGCTCGATGGCATAGAACGGGTTCCCGCCGGACCGCCGATGCAGGCGCGCAAGCATGGTCGGCGGAAGCTGGAGGTCGAGCACCGCGACGAGCAGCCGATCAAGCGCCGCGCGCGACAGTCGAGTGATCTCGAGACGCTCGACGGAACCGTGCTCCATCGCGCCGAGGACGCGCGGGTCCGTCGAGGGTCCTCGGCCGGTCGTGCGCTCCGCGGCAAGGAGGCCGATCGGCTCCGCCTCCAGGCGGCGCAGGGCGAATTCGAGGACGGCAGCCGAGGAGCCGTCGATCCATGGAACGTCGTCGACCGCGATGAGCAGCGGTCGCGTGCCTGTCGCGGCACGCACGAGGTTCAGCACCGCGAGCGACAGGGCCAGCGGCTCTGATGGCGCGTCGGCGTCATGGGACCGCAGCAACGCCATCTCGAGAGCTCGCTGCTGCGGTTCGGCAAGCTCCGGACGGACCTCGTCGAGCAGCGCCCCGAACAGGTCGTTGAGGGCGGCGAACGGGAGGCGCGCCTCGGCTTCGGTCGGGCGGGCCGAGATCACCCGATACCCTCGCTCGCGTGCCCGTTCCAGCGCGGCCTGCCAGACCGTGCTCTTCCCGATGCCGGCTTCGCCGGTCAACACCAGGGCGCGGGGGCCTGAGGCCATCCCATCGAGAAAATGGCCGACGACGCGCAGATCGGCCTCGCGGCCAACAATATCCACGGGCGGCCCCCTTGCTCGGTGCCCGCATCATAGGACTCGCGTCCACCCGATTGGCGGCGATTGGCGGTGCGGGCCGGCACCGCCAGTCGCGTCGAACCGCTGGACATGGGTGGTCCGCATCCGGCAGCCTAGCCGCCACCCCGTACGAACGTACTGCCACGATGCCCTCCCGAGCCCACCGATCCGTCGCCATCCTCACCGCCGTCATCGTCCTGGCGGCGACGCCCGGCCCTGCAGCGGCGGCACGTCCGGCGCCGTCCGGCCCCGCCACCGTCGAGTGGTCCGGAATCACCTGGACCGTCAAGTCGCACAACCGCAAGATCGGCCCGGGACCGAACTTCTTCTCGGCCGCGAACGTGAGCGTCGACCGCGAGAACGACGACCTCCGCCTCGAGATCAGGCGCGCCGGCAACAAGTGGACGGCCGCCGAGGTCATCGCCAACGCGTCATACGGCTACGGCACCTACACCTGGACGATCAAGTCGGCGCCAGACTTCGACCCCAACGTCGTGCTCGGCATGTTCACCTGGAACGACGATCCTGCGTACGCTCACCGCGAGATCGACATCGAGTATGCGAGGTGGGGCAATGCCGCCGATCCGACGAACGCGCAGTACGTGGTGCAGCCGTGGGACGCACCGGATCACGACTACCGCTGGGCCCAGCCCTCCGGCCTGACCGGCACGGTTCACACCTTCACCTGGGCTCCGGGACGCGTCGACTTCGTGAGCCGCCGCAGCGACGGCGCGACGCTCGCGTCGTACAGCTACGCGGGCGCTGATGTGCCGGTCCCCGGTGGCGAGAACCCGCGCATCAACCTGTGGCTGTTCCGCGGGGCCGCCCCGACCGACGGTCAGCCGGCCGCGGTCGTCCTCGACAGCTTCGCGTTCGCGCCGCGTCCCTGAGGGAGCGGGGCGCCCGGCGCGGGTCCCCGGGTACCTAGCCGGCCGGCTGGCTCGCTGGCTTCTCCAGCTGGCTCATCCACTCCTCGAGGCGCGGAAGGTGCTCGGCGTAGTGCTCGGGCCCCGCCTTGCGGACCCAGTACGCGGCTTCCGGTGTGACCTCACGAAGCTGCGCCCACGCGCTCAGCAGCTCACCATGCGCCGCCGCGGCCTGGAGGTGCACGGTCTCGAGCGGCACGTCGCGCATCGCCTCGAGGAAGCGGGCATTCTCGGCGTCGACGTCGATCTCGCCCTCGCGG
>DASVEH010000200.1:0-6033 GCA_036380655.1 Candidatus Limnocylindria bacterium
GCTCAGGATCGGGGCTCAACATCTCCCGCATCCGCGGCTCCAAGGAGCTGCTCCGCAGCTCCGGCGGAACCGCCAGCGGTCCGGTGTCGTTCATGCGTGGCGCCGACGCGAGCGCCGGCACCATCAAGTCCGGCGGCGCCACCCGGCGCGCGGCGAAGATGGTCGTGCTCGACGTCGACCACCCCGACATCGAGGAGTTCGTCGAGACCAAGGCACGCGAGGAGGACAAGATCCGCGTGCTCCGCGACGCCGGGTTCGACATGGACCTGGGCGGGCGCGACATCGTCAGCGTCCAGTACCAGAACGCCAACAACTCGGTCCGGGTCACCGACGCGTTCATGCGCGCGGTCGAGGACGGCACCGACTTCGGGCTCACCGGACGGCTGACCGGTGAGGTGATCGAGACCGTCGACGCCAAGGAGCTGTGGGGCAAGATGGCGCAGGCGGCGTGGGAGTGCGCCGACCCGGGCATCCAGTACGACTCGACCATCAACGACTGGCACACCACGCCCGAGACCGGGCGGATCACGGCGTCCAACCCGTGCAGCGAGTACATGCACATCGACGATTCGGCCTGCAACCTGGCCTCGATCAACCTCCTGCACTTCCTGGGCACCGACGGCACCTTCGACGTCGACGGGTTCAAGCAGGCGTGCGCGGTCATGTTCACCGGCCAGGAGATCCTGGTCGGCCGGGCCGACTACCCGACCCCGATGATCGGTGAGAACAGCCGCAAGTTCCGCCAGCTGGGCCTGGGCTACGCCAACCTCGGCGCCCTGCTCATGGCCACCGGCGCCCCCTACGACTCCGACCAGGGTCGGGCGTGGGCGGGGGCCATCACCGCCCTCATGACCGGCCACGCCTACGAGGTCTCGGCCCGCACCGCGGCCCGCATGGGCCCCTTCGCCGGCTACGCCGAGAACGCCGAGCACATGCTCAAGGTCCTCGACATGCACCGCACGGCGGCGGCCAGCATCGACGAGGAGCTGGTGCCGTCCGAGCTGCTCGGCGCGGCCCAGCAGTCGTGGGACGAGGCCTGCGACCTGGCCGCCCAGTTCGGCGTGCGCAACGCCCAGGCCTCGGTCCTGGCCCCCACCGGCACCATCGGGCTGATGATGGACTGCGACACCACGGGCATCGAGCCCGACCTGGGGCTGGCCAAGACCAAGGTCCTCCACGGCGGCGGCACCATGTCGATCGTCAACCAGACGGTGCCCCGGGCCCTGCGCAACCTGGGCTACACGCCCGAGGAGATCGACGCCATCGTCGCCTACATCGACACCGAGAAGTCGATCGTCGGCGCCCCGGCGCTCAAGGCCGAGCACCTCCCGGTGTTCGCCTGCTCGATGGGCGACAACCCGATCCACTACCTCGGGCACGTCACGATGATGGCGGCGGTCCAGCCCTTCATCTCCGGCGCCATCTCCAAGACCGTGAACATGCCCACCGAGGTGAGCGTCGACGAGGTCGAGCAGCTGCACATCGACGCCTGGAAGATGGGCGTCAAGGCCATCGCCATCTACCGCGACGGCTGCAAGGTGGCCCAGCCCCTCAACATGACCAAGAAGGACGTGGTCGACGAGGTGGTCGCCGAGACCGGCGAGCCGGTCGAGAAGATCGTCGAGCGCATCGTCGAGAAGGTCATCACCGTCAAGGAGCCGGTGCGGCGCAAGCTCCCGCGGTCCCGTTCGTCGAAGACGTTCGAGTTCCGGGTGGCCGACTGCAAGGGCTTCGTCATGGTCGGCGAGTACGAGGACGGCCGCCCCGGCGAGATCTTCGTGCGCATCTCCAAGCAGGGCTCGACCCTCGCCGGGATCATGGACGCCTTCGCCATCTCGATCAGCTACGGCCTCCAGTACGGCGTGCCGCTGCGGGCCTTCGTCGAGACGTTCACCAACACCCGGTTCGAGCCGGCCGGCATGACCGACGACCCCGAGATCCGCATCGCCTCGTCGCTGACCGACTACATGTTCCGCCGCCTGGCGGTGGAGTACCTCAGCGTCGAGGAGCGCCAGGAGCTCGGCATCCTCACCGTGTCCGAGCGCACCCAGCCGACTCTGCCGGGCGTGGAGGAGACGGTCACCGAGACCAGCCAGGGCTCCGACATCCCGGCCGACCCCAAGTCGATCCCGTCGGCCTCCGACCTGGCCCGCGAGCTGGCCGACGAGGACGAGGGTCCCGGCAGCCAGCCCAGCCTGCTCGAGCGGGCCGGCGTCCTCGACGCCGAGGTGGCGCCGGCCCGGGAGGCCCCCCAGGCCCGGCCCGAGCCCCGCCAGTCCGACGCCCCCTACTGCATGCAGTGCGGCGTCCAGATGATGCGGGCCGGCTCCTGCCACGCCTGCCCCAGCTGCGGCAGCACCAGCGGCTGCAGCTGACCGACCCGGTTCTGTCCACCCTGGTGCGCCCCTGAGGGCCACCAGGGCGGACAGAACGGGCGTGGGAGGCTGGGTCGATGACCTCCGACGACTGCGTGTTCTGCGGGATCGTGGACGGGTCGGTGCCGTCCAGCCCGCTCGTCGACACCGGGACGGTGCTCGCCTTCATGGACACCGATCCGGTCACCCCTGGCCACATGCTCGTGATCCCCAAGGAGCACCTCCCGGATCTCGCTGACCTCAGCGAGGATCTCGCCGCCGAGATGATGGTCGTGGCCCTGCGCCTCGCCGCCGCCGTCCGCCGGACCGACCTGCGCAGCGACGGCGTGAACCTCTTCTACGCCGACGGTGAGGCCGCCTTCCAGGAGGTGTTCCACGCCCACCTCCACGTCTTCCCCCGCTACGCGGACGACGGGTTCACGCTCACGGCCAACTGGGGTTCGGACCCCTCTCGTGAGGAGCTGGACCGCAACGCGGCGAAGCTCGTCGCCGAGCTCGCCCTCGACGCCTGAGGTGGACGGGGTGCGGCCGCTCGCCTCGTCGATCGCCACCGAACGGCTGCTCCTGGAGGTGCGCGGCGCCGAGTCGGCCGGGGTGCAACGGGCGCTGATGGCCGAGCAGGGTCGGCCGGTCACGAGGTCGCTCGCCGAGGAGGAGGCGCGCCTGGCCGACCAGCACGCGGCCTTCGACGCCACCGGCATCGGCTTCCTCTCGATCCGTCTCCGCGAGACCGGCGACGAGGTCGGCTACTGCGGCCTCCTCGTCGGTCGCCACAGCCTCGAGGAGCCCGAGATCGCCTTCGAGGTCCTCCGCTCCGCGCAGGGCCGCGGCGTGGCGACCGAGGCGGCGCGCGCCCTCGTGGCGGCGACGTGGGAGACGGGCCGCGAGCGGTTGTGGGCCACGACCCGACCGGACAACCTCGCCTCCCTCCGCGTCGCGGCGAAGTCCGGCTTTGTCGAGCACCACCGCACCCTCGACGAGCAGGGTGAGGTGGTCCACCTCCTGATCAGCGGGGGCGGTCGCCTCTAGGGCGAGGCGCAAGTGACCCGTAGTACCTTTCTGCCACCGGTTGTCAGGACACCGAGGAGCGGCCGGGGGAGGTCGAACCAGTGGGTCGAAGGAGAGGCTTCTTCGCGGAGCTCCAGCACCAACAGCGGCTGGCCGAGCAGGCCGCGGCACGACAGCGACGCGAACAGGCGGCGCAGCAGAGGCAGCGGGAGCAGGCGCAACGCCGAGCCGAGCGTGCTCGTCAACAGGCTGTGCGAGCGGCCGAGACCGACCAGAAGCGCGCGCAGGCCGAGGCGAAGCGGTTGCACGTCGAGGCCATGGAGGCTGAGGCGGAGGCGCTCAACGCCGAGCTCCAGGACACCTACGACGAGATCGACGGCATGCTGCACGCCACGCTGTCGGTGGACGACTTCGTGGACCTCGAGGGGTTGCGCGTCGTCCCCGAGCATCCAGCGTTCCCTCGCCCTGATCTCCAGCGGCCACTCCCGGAGCCGGCCCCCATCCACACGCCACCCGAACCCCACTTCCTCCCTCCCCAAGCGCCCATCGGGAGCGGCTCGTGGTTCGGGGGGAAGAAGCGCCACACAGCTGCAGTCGCCCAAGCCGAGCAGGCGTACCGCCGAGAGCACGACGAGTGGCTCGCCGAGATGGCCACCGTCCCTTCGAGACAAGCGGCGCAGGCGCAGACACATCGGCAGGCCGAGGAGCGGCGGTGCGCCGAGCTCGCTGAGGTCACAGCCGCCTACGACGGCGAGTGCCGCGCCCGGGACGCCGAGGCGGCATCGACGAACGGTCGGCTGGACGCTCTCATCGCTGGGCTGGCGCGCGGAGATGCGGCTGCAATGCAGGAGTACGTGGGGATCGTCCTGGGCAACTCGGTCTACCCGGAGGTCTTCCCGGTGGAGCATGAAGAGTTCTCCTTCTCCCCCGACGACGGCGAGCTCATGCTCGTCGTCTCGGTTCCGCCGCCCGACCATGTTCCGACCGTCAAGCTGTACCGGTACCAGAAGAGCACCGACGAGATCGTGACGACCGCGCTGGCGCAGAAGGCGATCAAGGACCGCTATGCCAACGCTGTCCACCAGATCGCGCTGCGGACCCTCCACGAGGTCTTCGAGGCGGACCGGGCGGGCCACGTCCGCACCATCTCGCTGACCGTCGAGGTGGCGACGAACGATCCCGCGACCGGCCAGCCCACCCGCGTGGTGCTGGTCGCGGTCGCGGCTGAACGCCAGCACTTCCTCGGTCTGGATCTGGCTCAGGTCGTACCGGCGGCGACGCTGGACCACCTCGCGGCCAGCGTCTCGAGGAACCCGGCCGGTCTCGTCGGCGTCGGCGGCACTGCACGCGACATCCGGACGCGCTGATGGCCGACGAGGCGTCGTCGAGCGCCGAGGTCGTTCGGCTCGCCGCCGACCTGGCCGCCGAACGGACTCGGAGCGAAGAGCGACTCGCCACCGTCATGCGCCTGAGGGCGGAGATCGCCAACCTCCGGGCGGCGGCGCCCGGGCCCGCCCCAGCGGCGGCCCCGGGCGACGGCGAGGAACAGGAGCTCCAAGAGGTGGGCATCTACCGCTACCACCACCCCCTGGAGACGGCCGTGGCCTACAGGGAACGGCTCACCTCTCTGCAGCGGAGGATCAAGGACGCAGTGCGAGGTGGCGGGGCCATCGAGGCATCGGAGATGTTCATCTTCGACAACTCGCTCGCCAAAGGTCGGAAGATGACGGCCGACCTGTCGAAGCTGATGCTCCGTGCCTACAACGCCGAAGCCGACAACTGTGTGCGAGCCCTGCGGCCGAGCAACGTGGCGGCGACCATCCGGCGCCTGGACGCAGCGGCACGGGCGATCGAACGCCACGGTTCGTTGATGGAGATGCGGGTGTCTCCCGCTTACCAGGCGTTGCGACGTGAGGAGATCGAGCTCACGGCCGATTTCGTGGTGAAGCAGCAAGAGGAGCGCGAGCGGGCGCGCGACGACCGTCGTCGTCTCCGCGAGGAGCAGCGAGCGCAGAAGGAGCTGGAGGCCGAGCGGGCCCGGCTGCTCAAGGAGCAAGCGCACTACGCCAACGCCCTCGCCGCGCTCGAAGGCAGAGGCGACGGCGAAGGCACCTCGGAGCTCCGTCGTCGCCTGGCGGAGATCGCTGAGGCGATCGCCCACAACGACTTCCGCTTGGCGAACATCCGCGCCGGCTACGTGTACGTGATCTCGAACCGAGGATCGTTCGGCCCGCGAGTGGTGAAGATCGGCCTCACCCGGCGATTGGAGCCGTTGGATCGCGTCCGCGAGCTGAGCGGCACGGCCGTGCCCTTCCCGTTCGACGTCCATGCCCTCTTCTTCTCAGATGACGCGGTGACGCTCGAGGCAGAGCTTCACCGAGCGTTTGCAGGCACCCGTGTCAACCGGGTCAACGAGCGTCGTGAGTTCTTCTTCGCCACTCCCGACGAAGTGCGTACCGTGCTCACGGCGAAGGTCGGCAACCTCCTCGAGTTCACCGATGAGCCGGAGGCGCTGCAGTTCAACCAGAGTCGGCCCTACTGGCCGACCACAGTGGGGCCTGCGTAGCACAGTGTCAGCGGGGGCGTTCGGCGTCGATCAGGCGGGCGAGGGTCGTGATGGCGCCGGCGGGGCGGGCCGGCTCGTCGGCCA
>DASVEH010000201.1:0-2234 GCA_036380655.1 Candidatus Limnocylindria bacterium
GGTCGGTCTGTTCCGCGACCTCATCGGCCTGGATGTCGTCCGTGAGGTTCCGGGCGCTACCTGGTTCCGGCTCGGGACGGACGCCGAGCTCCATGTCTACGCCGAAACGGATGCCGACCACGAGTTCTTCACCACCGGCCCCGTGGTGGGTCTGCGGGTCGACGACGTGGATGCCACCCGCGCGCGCATGGAGGCGGCCGGGCTGGAGATGCTCACCGACGTGGAGCGAACGGCCGACGCCGCGTGGTGCCACTTCCGGGCGCCTGATGGGACCGTGCTGGAGATCATCGGGCCCGCGGACGGGTGACGGTCGAGCTCGATCGGCTGGTCGACGAGCACCTGGCCCGGATGCCGGACGAGGTGCGGATGCGGCTCGCGCCGATGATCGCGACCGACGCGGCAGATTCCTGGGCTCGCGAGGCGCTGCGGGCGTACCTGCGGTACTTCACGCGCCTCTTCGAGGGCGGTGACGCGCCCGCGTCCGCCGAAGCAGCCCTGGCAGACGACCTGGCCAATCTCGCCGGGACCCTCCGCGCGGGCGACGCCGAGGCCGAGATCGAGGACGCCGAGGCGAGCCTCCGCGCGGGCTTCGCCGACCGCGGCCTCCGCTTCCTGGGCGGGCGGACGCCGCCGCACTTCGGCGCCTACGTATGGTCACGCACGGAAGCACGGCGGTTCACCGTGACCCTGCCCGGCGGCGACCCCGAGGAGGTCACCGTGCACTTCATGCACGACTTCCTGATCCGCGGCTGGCTGCACTGGAAGACGTTCGGAAAGGAAGGCGCGGGCGGCTGGTACCAGCAGGGCGACCCCGCCTGGGACGACGGGCTGTACTGCGTCGCGGATCGCTATCCCGAGCCACTCGATCGGAACCGGACCTTCCAGGTCTCGCTGCTCGGGCACGAGGCGCAGCACGTCGCCGACCACCGAGCCTTCCCCGGTCTCTCCTCCGCCGAGCTCGAGTACCGCGCAAAGCTCGTCGAGCTCATCGGGTACGGATCGGTCGACGACCGCCTGCGCTTCTTTCTCGCCGATGCTGCCGACGACCCGACGCAGCCGCATCCGTTCGCTGCCCATCGCATCGTGGGCGATCTGGCCGGCCGCCTCTTCGACCGTTCGCCAAATGACGATGACTGGGCATCGGTCGCGTATGGCGACATTCGCCGGCACGCCGAAGAGCTGCTTTCCGAGGACACCGCCCGCCTCCGCCAGGGGGGCTAGACTGGACGGCCCCCGGGCCGCAGATGAGGTCGTCGCATGCCGTCCTTTGCCGAGCTGTCCTCCGATTTTCTCGACGCCGAGTTCGCCGAGTCGCCGGTCCGGGCCAGCGGACTGGGCCTCACCGAGTTCGACGAGCGGCTCGACGACCTCTCGGAAGCGGCATTCGAGCGACGCCGCAAGAGCGACGCCGACTGGCTCGAGCGCTTCCGCGCGGTGGACGAGGGCAGCGTGGGGTTCGACGAGCTGATCGACCGCGACCTGGTCGTCAGCATCCTGCGCGGCCGCCAGATCGTCGAGGACTTCGAGGTCTGGCGCCGGCAGCCGGACACCTATCTGAATCCCGGCATGACCGGCATCTTCAGCCTCTTCCTGCATCGGCTCCGGCCGATGGAGGAGCTGGTCGCGGCCGCCGTCGCCCGCATGCGGCTCATCCCCGGCAATCTCGGGGATGGGATGCGGAACCTGCGGCCCGACATGGTGCCGGAGATCTTCCTCGATCGCGCCGCCAACCAGGCACGCGCCGGCGCGCGCTACGTCCGCGAGATCCTTCCGGCGCAGGTCGACGATGCCGCTCTGCGGGCGAGGCTGGCGGAGGCGGGGGAGGCGACCGCATCGGCCTACGAGGGATACGTCGCGTTCCTGGAGGAGATGCGGCCGAACGCCACCGGGGAGTGGATGCTCGGCGAGGAGCGCTACTCGGCACTGCTCCGCGAGAAGGAGCTGCTCGGATTCGGCGCTCGCGAGCTGCGGGACCGCGGCCAGGCCGCCTACGACGAGCTGGCGGCCGAGCTGACCCGCTGCGCTCGCGAGCTGCGCGGAACGGACGACTGGAAGTCGGTCCTCGACGAGCTCAACGACGACCACCCACGCACGCCCGAGGAGATGCGCGCCGGCTACGAGGATTGGACCGAACGCGCGCGCGTCTACCTGCGCGAGCAGGCCCTCGTCTCCTTCCCCGATGGCGAAGAGTGCGCGGTGGTGCCGTCGCCGCCCTTCCAGCGCCCGGTGCTGGC
>DASVEH010000202.1:0-10010 GCA_036380655.1 Candidatus Limnocylindria bacterium
CGCGCCGTGGCTCCGCCACGCACGTCGTGGGGAACCACGTCCACCCCGGCGACTCGGTTGGGAGCTGTGGCAACTCCGGCAACAGCACCCACTCCACCTGCACATCCAGGCCAGAGACAGCATCAACTGGTACGAGGCGACCGGGCCCCATCACTTTCGATCATCCCAACGCGCCTGCGATGCGCCCGGGAGTTCCGCTCGCTTCGGTAGAGCGAGGGAAGAGGCCGTCCTGGTCCGACCGCCGGTTCTTTCACGGTGATCGAGCTCAGGCGACGCCCCCGAACGACTGCTCGGCTCACGACACCCCTCGGGCGTAGGGCGGTCCTTCGCGGGGTTCATCCCGACAGCAGCCCTCCGTCCGGTCGGTGCCGGACTGGAAGGTGCTCGACCGATGAGTTCCTGAGCGGCCGGGGGTCGTACTGGGTGGCGGTAACCCAACACCGACACCCACTTCGACTACCACCGAGGTGCGCCATGTGCACTCACCAGAACCCGTGCCCGCCCGCCGACCGGTCCGACCGGACGGCCGCGCGCACCGTTGCCGCCCACCCCGAGCAGGGCTGGAGCCTCCTCTGCAATGGCGTCGTGCTCTTCGATGACGGCGGGCACCTGCTCCCGGAGCCTGTCGGCTCGAGCTGGCCCAGCGTCTCGGGCGTGCCAGTTGCGGCGTGATCACGGCGTGATCACGATGACGCAGCTCCGCGTCCAGCGAGCGGCGCGTCCGCCATGTCCCTTCCATCGACCTCCGCAGTCCGTCCGGGCGTCGGCAGTCCTGGCCGCGCCGGTGCGCTGGGGGCCAACAACTCTGCCTCCGGCCGGCGGCCAGACCCGGAGAAATACCGGGTCATACAGCCGTCCACGGCTAGGCGGGCGCGGGTACGTCCTCGGGTTGGTGGTTCTGCCGAGGAAACGGAGGTTTGCAGCCGTGCGGAAACCGCAAGAAGTAGTCCTGATCGTCAGGTCCCATCTCCCAAAACACCACGGCCTCACTGATGTTGCTCACCGTCTTGCCGGGCCAATGGCCCGACGCGTCCACGTCGCGGATCATCTCCTCCGCAACTCTCCGCTGCTCCAGGCTGGTGTAGAAGATTTCGGAGCGATACTGGAAACCGACGGTTCCTTCATCAAGATCGGGTCGGTGAACCTGGAAGAACACCTCCAGTAGTCCTCGATACGAGAGCCGTACGGGATCGAAGATGACCTCCACAACCTCGGCATGACCGATGTTGTCTTCCTCGGTCGGGTTGTCGTTCTCGCCACCCATGAATCCAGTCCGAGTGGAGATGACTCCTTCGGGGTGGCGCAAGAGTTGCTGCATGATCCAGGCGCAGCCTCCAGCGAGTATCGCCGTCTCGGCGTTGTCACCCATCTCCATCTCCCTCCATCGCACCAGCCTCCCGAGCATGCGCCGGATACTCGAGGCCGACCACCCCCTTCAAACCCGCACGAAAGTCGCAGAACTGACGTCGCGCGGACGCCGACTCGCGGTGTCACTCCTTTGCGGACGTCCCGCAACGAGAGGCACTGAGGACGCCTACCGTGGCGAATGCACGGTCGACACGACGGACGAGAGGACGGGCCATGTCACATGTACGACGCTTCGACCACGTCGGCCTCACGGTTGCAGATCTCGACATCGTGACTGCCTTCTTCGTGGCCCTGGGCCTGGAGGTCGAGGGCAGGACGTTCGTCGAGGGCGAGTTCTTGGACACGGTCTGCGGCATTCCCGACTCCCGCACCGAGATCGTCATGCTGAAGCCGCCCGACGACGGCACGCGCCTGGAGCTCGCGAGGTTCGTGCGACCCGACTCCGTGCCGGGCTCACCGACCGCCATGGCCAACGAGCTGGGATTGCGCAACGTGGCCTTCGAGGTCAACGACCTGCAGGCGGCCGTCGATTGGGCAGCTACCGAGGGCTACGGACTGGTCGGTGGCATCGGCGAGTACGAGGGCGCTTGGCGGATGGCCTACGTCCGGGGGCCGGAAGGCATCATCGTCTCCCTGGCCGAGCGCATCGGCTGAGCCTCGCAACGCCCGCATCTAGCGCTGTTGGACCTGCTCCCGTGGAGGTTCCGCGGAGACCTCCCCCAGCAGGTTGACGAACACCACACCCACGGGCGAGGCGAGCCGCCTGTTCAGGAGGATGGTCATAATGGGCTCGTCTTTGTCCCAGAAGGGAACCCACTTCTGCCGCACGCGACCGCGTGCCGTCGTAACGGGGATTCTGATGACAGGTGGATCACGCGGAGCGCAGCTTCCTCAAGTCCAGGCTGTCGTCGTGCGGCTGGCCGAGCGTCCGGCTCCCGAGCCGGCCGCGCGCATGAAGGCCCGGATCAGAGCCGGTCCGCCGCGGAAATCGATCGACCTGCGCGGCCGGATTCCGATGGAATCGGGCCGTGCCCGGTCCACTTCATGATGACGAGTTGCTGGTCGACGTGACGCTGGTCCGGGAGCTGGTCGATCAAACGTTTCCGGAGTTCTCGTCCCTGCGGTTGGAAGCACTTCAGCTGTCGGGTTCGAGCAACGCCCTGTTCCGGCTGGGAGAGGACCTGTTGGTTCGACTGCCGCGACAGCCCGGTGGCTCGGCGACGATCCAGAAGGAGGCGCGCTGGTTGCCGTGGATCGGACCGCTGCTGCCGACTGCCGTACCCGAGATCGTCGGGTTGGGTGAGCCGGGGTTCGGCTACCCGGAGCGATGGTCCGTGCTGCGGTGGCTCGAGGGGCAGGTCCCGGCGGTGCCCGGTCCCGGTGCGCAGGTCGATCCGTCGCGGGAGGCCCTCGGTCTGGATCTCGCGGCGGTGGTCAGGGCCTTGGGTGAGATCGACGTACCGTCTGACGCTCTGGCCGATCCCGAGTTGTCGTGGTATCGGGGCGAGCCGCTGGCGACCCGCGATGAGCAGACTCGCCGGTCTCTGCACGAGTGCCGGGAGATAGCCGGGCTGGACCTGGACGTGGACGCGTGTCTGGACGTGTGGGAACACGCCATGGCCCTGCCGGGCAGCGCGGAGGCAGTGGCTCCCCGGTGGTACCACGGAGACCTGCTGGCAGAGAACCTGCTGGTGCGCGACGGTCGGCTGGCTGCTCTGCTCGACTTCGGCAGCCTTGCCGTCGGTGACCCGACCGTGGACCTGATCGCCGCCTGGGAGGTCTTGGACTCCGGCGCCCGCGAGGTGTTCCGGCGGGCCGTCGGGTGCGACGACGAGACCTGGCTCCTCGGGCGGGCCTGGGCCTTGTCGTTGGCCGTGATGACATTCCCCTACTACTGGGACTCGATGCCGCTGCGATGCCACAGCAGACTCGCCATAGCCCGCTCGGTGCTGGTCGACGCAGCGTGACGGCCAGGTCCCGTCAGCCTTCAGTCCCGCAAGGCGGTCACGAGAGCTGCCCGTCTGGCTTGGCGCTCACGTGCATGCGCTCACCTGGCCGGCCGAAGATGCTCAGGACCTCGGCCGAACCCTCCCCGGTGCTACCGAACCAGTGCGGCAGCTGGGTGTCGAACTCGGCCGCTTCGCCCACGCCGAGGACGAAGTCCTCGTTGCCGATGATCAGACGCATCCGTCCCGAGAGGACGTACAACCATTCGTAGCCGGCGTGAACCCGCGGGCTCGGCGTTGACTGGCTGCTAGGGATGATGATCTTCCAGGCCTGGATGCCGTTCGGGCCTCGAGTGAGCGGAAGGACCGTGCGGCCATTGACGTGTCGCGGCTTGAGCCGGACACGGGGATCTCCCACGTCAGGCGCGCCGACGAGGTCGTCCAGCGGGACGCGGTAGGCGTCGGCGAGCGGGAGCAGCAGTTCGAGGCTGGGGCGGCGCTGGCCGTTCTCGAGCCGGGACAGGGTGCTCTTGGAGATGCCGGTGCGCTCCGCCAGCTCGGTGAGGGTGATGCCCCGCTGGGCGCGGAACCGCTTCAGACGCGGACCAACGAGGCCGAGTGCGTCAGCGATCGTCGGAGTGTCGTCCACCCGCCCATTGGACGGTCGTTTCCCGGAAATGGCAACGAACGTTGATGCCTGAGCTTGGGATGCCCACCATGACTGTCATGAGCGAGTACGAGGTTGTGGTCATCGGCGGCGGCGCCGCTGGGCTCTCGGCGGCCCTGGTCCTCACCCGGTCCCGTCGCCGCGTCGCCGTGGTGGATGCCGGCACGCCACGTAACGCGCCCGCGGCGCACATGCACGGATTCCTCTCGCGCGACGGGCTGCCTCCTGGTGACTTGCTGGCCATCGGCCGGGACGAAGTACGGGAGTACGGCGGCGACATCATCGACGGCACCGTCGCAGGAGCCGTCCGCAGCGCCGGCTCGGACTTCCGCATTCAGCTCACCAACGGCTCCATCCTGAGTGCACGCCGCGTGCTCATCGCCACCGGCCTTCGCGACGTACTGCCTGACATCCCCGGGATCCGCGAACGCTTCGGCCGAGACGTGCTCCACTGCCCCTACTGCCACGGGTACGAGGTCCGCGACCAGCCGATCGCCGTGCTGGGCGGGACTCCCGACGCGGTCCAGCATGCCCAGCTTCTGAGGCAGTGGTCGTCCGACGTCGTTGCTCTCCCCAACGACGACATCCTCACGACGGACCAGCGCGAACAGCTGGCGGCCCGTGGCATAGGCGTCGTGGACGGCCGGGTGCAGCGGCTGGTCGTGGACGGCGACCACTTGCGCGGCGTCGAGCTAGAGGACGGTCGTGTCGTCCGCCGAGCAGCAGTGTTCGTCCGACCTCACTTCGTCCCCCACAACGACGTGCTCGTCGCGCTGGGCGCTGCCCTGGACGACAGCGGATGGGTTGTTTCCGACGCCACGGGTCGCACCACCGTTCCGGGTGTGTGGGTAGCCGGCAACGTGGCCAACCAGCGAGCGCAGGTGATCACCGCCGCCGGCGAAGGCTCGGCTGCCGCCATCGCTCTGAACGCTGACCTGGTCGAGGAAGACGTCACCCTCGCCGTCAAGGCCCTCGTCGGCGAACGCACGAGCTGATCGCACTCGGCCGTCTCTCTGTCCTCTTTGTCACCCCTCCCCCCTGCCCTCAAGGAGTTCCCGAGCATGTCTCCCGTCCGGACGTCGCCGACGTCCACGCCCGTCCCACCGCCGTCGAAGCACCAGTTGGCGCTCATGATCTGGCTGGCCGTCTTCCCCACCCTGGTCGCTCTCAATGTGGCCCTCACTGCCGCTCTGGATGGAGTGTCCGTTGTTCTCAGGACCTTCGTGCTTGCCACCATCGCGGTGCCGATCGTCATCTACGGCCTCATGCCGCAGCTCCACCGGGTTCGTGCGCGGCTGGTCGCTAGCCGCGCACGACGTCGCCACTGAGCGTCTCCTCGTGTTACGTCCGGGTGACCACCGCACAACGATGGCCGCTGACGTCAAGACGGGCTCGCCAGAGCGCAGACAGATTGGTTCCGCGGTGGTTCACTCAGTACGTCGCCCTCGACCTCGGCGGTCGGTTGCCGCACGACTCGGAGCGGGGTAGATGACAGGATCGGCGAGAAGGTCAGCGGCCTGTTTCCCGACGCCGGCAACCCCCGACTACACCACCCCCACGCACTAGTGCCGGCTGTTCCGCCTTGCACGAACCCTGAGCGTCCCCGGACGTCATCACCGACTTGAGGAGTACGCCGATGTTGGTCCAGCTGGCTGACTGGTGCTACCGACGACGGCGCCTCGTCGTCGCCCTGTGGATCGCCGCCCTGGTCGGCTCGTTCGCCCTGGCCGGCGCGTTCGGCGGAGAGTTCAAGCAGAACTATCTCCAGCCCGGATCAGACTCGAAGGCCGCCTCCGACACGCTGACCGAGAACTTCCCGCAGCGCGCCGGCGACACCCTCCAGGTCGTCATCCACTCCGACACCGGCGTCACCTCGCCCGTCGTCCAGAGGCAGGCGGAGAAGGTCTTCACCGACATCGCCGGCAGCAAGCATGTCGTGAGTGTCACCAGCCCGTTCACCGACGCCGGCTCCGGCCAGATCTCGAAGGACGGCACGACGGCGTACGCGGACGTCGCCCTGGACATGAAGGACAACGAGTTCACGGTGGCGCAGGCGAAGGCTCTGGTCGAGCCGATCCTTGCCGCCGGCGACAACACCATGCAGGTCGAGGTCGGCGGCGCCGTCGCCAAGCTGTCCCAGGCGGCACCGATCGGATCGGAAGCCATCGGGCTGCTCGCCGCCGTCGTCATCCTGCTCGTCACGTTCGGATCCGCGGTGGCGATGGGCCTGCCGCTGCTGACCTCCCTGTTCGGACTCGGCATCGCCACCGCCGTCGGCGGGCTCATCATGCGGGTGGTGGACGTCCCGGATTGGGCGCCTCCCGTGGCGGCGATGGTCGGCATCGGAGTCGGCATCGACTACGCGCTGCTGATTGTCACGCGCTTCCGTGGCAGCCTCGCCGGCGGACAGGAGCCGCGGCGCGCCACCCTGACCGCTATCGCCACCGCCGGGCGGTCCGTCATTTTCGCCGGGCTCACCATCGTGGTTTCCCTGCTCGGCATCCTGTTCATGGACCAGCCGTCGATGACCGGCTTCGCGTTCGCCGTGATCCCTGCCGTGCTCATCGTGATGGCCGCGTCCGTCACCCTCCTGCCGGCCCTCCTCGGGTTCGCCGGGCGCAACATCGAACGCTGGCACGTGCCGTTCGTCAGCAGGGACGTCCACGCCTACGACGCTTCGCGCTGGTACCGGTGGAGCCGGTTCATCCAGCACCGGCCCTGGCTCGCGGCCGTCAGCAGCCTCGTCGTCCTGCTGGCGCTTGCCGCGCCGTTCCTCGGCATCCGGTTCGGGTTCCCGGACGCGAAGAACGACCCGCCCAGCTACACCACCCGCCAGGCCTACGACCTGCTCGCGGACGGGTTCGGCCCTGGCTTCTCCGCGCCGCTGCTGCTCACCGTCCAGGGCGAGGCGGGCGACATCCTGCTGTCCGCCGCCGACGCCGTCGGGGACCAGCTGAGCGCGGTCGACGGCGTCGCCGCGGTCGAGCCGGCCGTCCTAAACCCCTCCGGCGACACAGCGCTGCTCCACGTCGTACCAACCACCTCCCCGCAGGACGAGGCCACCGAGGACCTGGTCGGCACACTGCGCGACGACGCCATCCCAGGCGCACTGGTGGGCACCGACCTCACCGTGCACGTCGGCGGATCGGTGGCCGCGAACCTCGACACGACCCGCGGCACGTTCGAGCGGCTGCCGTACTTCTTCGGCGGCGTGCTGCTGATGTCGTTCCTGCTGCTGATGCTGGTCTTCCGGTCGGTCGTCGTGCCGGTCAAGGCCGTGGTGATGAACCTGCTGGCGACCGCGGTCGCGCTCGGGGTGTTGGCGTTCGCTGTCAGCGGGAGTCCGCTCGGCGACCTGGTCGGCATTCCCGAGGAGACACCCATCCCCATCCAACTGCCCATCGGCATCTTCGCCATCCTGTTCGGATTGTCGATGGACTACGAGATCTTCCTCCTGAGCCGCATCAAGGAGGAATACGACCGGACCGGCGACAACGCGCTCGCCGTCGCCGACGGCCTCGCGAAGTCGGCCCGCGTGATCACCGCCGGCGCTGCCGTCATGGTCACCGTCTTCGGCTCCTTCATCCTCGGCGGCGACACGCTCGGGAAGATGTTCGGCATCGGGCTGGCAACCGCCATCCTCATCGACGCCACACTCATCCGCATGGTTCTGGTCCCGGCCACCATGGAGTTGCTCGGCGACCGCAACTGGTGGCTTCCGGGGTGGCTCGACAGGCTGCTGCCAAACATCCACGTCGAAGGCCACGAGGTCACGGACGATGAGCTAGACCTGCGCGACGCCATCGGTCGCCAGCGTGGTCCGGCGGACGTTCCCACCTCGACAGGGGTCTGAGAGATTCGGACGCTCAACGCATGGCTTGGCATCCACGGCAGTTGGCTCAGCAGACCGGGCGGACGATTGTCATCACGGGTGCCAACAGCGGCATCGGCCTCGAAGCGGCGCGCGACCTTACGGGACGAGGCGCTCACGTCGTCTTGGCGGTGCGCGACATGGTCAGAGGCGAGGAGGCCGCGGCACGTCTCGAGGGCCCCGGATCGACGGGCGTCGTGGAGCTCGACCTGTCCGACCTCGACCAGGTCGCGGACTGCGCCAAGACACTGCTCGACGGCCACGACAAACTCGCCGCTCTGGTATGCAACGCCGGCGTGATGGGCGGGCCTCATCTCGTCTCCCGGCAAGGCTTCGAGAGGCAGATGGCCACCAACCATCTGGGTCACGCAGCGCTGGTTGCCGCACTCTGGCCACTGCTGAGCGCGAGTGCTTCACGCGTCGTCCTGGTGTCGAGCGGCGAGGCGCGCGGCGGGCAGCTGTCGCCTCGGACGACCAGGGAACAACTGGTCAACCCGACGCCGTACGACGGCAAGCAGGTCTACAAGAACACCAAGCAGGCCAACCTGCTGTTCGCGCAGGAACTGCACCGCCGCTGCGCCAGGACTCTCTCGCCGGTCAGTGTCGTCGCCGTGCACCCCGGCGCCGCCGCCACCAATCTGTTTGCCCGCCAGTTGCAGAGATCAGGACGGGACCTGCTGGCTTCCGTCAGCACACGCGTCACCTCGGTGCTGCTCCCGTCTGCCGCCGCCGGCGCGTTCGCCACGCTCAGGGCGCTGGACGCCAGCACGCCGAGCGGCGCCCTCGTGGGCCCCGCCCGGTTCGGTCAGTTCCGCGGCCCGCCGGAGCTGCTCGAGGTCTACGCCTCCGCCAAGGACCCTGCGACGGCCAAGCGGCTCTGGGAGCTCACCGACCAGGTGCTCGCCGGCTTGCTGCCGCTCTGACGGCGGTGCCCGCTCAGGCACCCGTGATCGACGGCATCGTCACAGCCCTCCCCAGTTCTGCGGAGACGGTCGGTGCCTCAGAGCAGTTGCGCGACGCCACCCGATAGGCGACGCGGGACTTGTCGAGGTCCGGGCACGCTGCCACGATCGAAGTCATCGGCATGTCGTCGAGGGGAGCGGCCATGCTGGGCAAGGACTTGGGGCCTGCGGCGGCGAGCACGCGGGTGTTCGCGTGGCTCGCCGGTCTGGCCGGGTTGAGCCTCGTGGTTCTCGTGTGCGTCCAGGCGATTCGTCACGACGAGAGTGACGCGCTGGTCGCGCTGGCCCTCGTGGGAGCCGCGCTCCTGGTCATTCCGCTGCTCTACGAGCGACTCGAGTCGGTGAAGGTCAGTGCGACCGCCGTGGAGCTCACCCTGAGCAAGGCCATCGTCGAGCTGGGCGCGCCGAAGGCCGCCCAGCTACTCGAGGGGAGCGGCCTCATCGGCATGGTCGAGTCCTACGAGTTCGTCCGCCGCGAACTCGCAGGCCCGTCATACAAGGGTGCGCGGATCCGTCTGCAGGACGCGCTTGTCAATCAAGCGGCCTCGCTCTCGCGCACGCAGAAGGTGGACCGGGATGAGGTCCAACGCATCTTCCGCGAAGGCTTACCTCTACTGCGCGTCCTCACGCTCGGCCTCATGGAGGGAGACCCCTCCCTACCCGACGCATCGGTGGTCGTAAGCGCGATCGCGACATCTCGGACCGCCAACGAGCAGTACCACGGACTGGTGCTTGCCAAGCTCCTCTGGAGAAACCTCTCGGCTGGGGACCGAGCCGCCGTACTGTCTGCCGCGGACGCGGATCCGCGCATCGCGCAGGACACCGATCGGAAGGCCATCGTCGAGGAGCTGCGGCACACGCCCTAGCCGGACAGGAGTGCAGCTACGGGCTGCGCCGGTAGAGCCCGTCGGCATAGGACGGCCCGTAGTAGCGCTCGAGCTCCTCGAGCGACGCCTCGGGTCGCTCCAAGGTCTGCGCGATGACGGCCCGGCTGGGCAGGTCGCCAGCATCCCAGTGCGTCGCGTCCCACAGGTGCGAGCGCAGGAAGGCCTTCGCGCAGTGGTGGAAGACCTGCTCGACGTCCACCACCAGCGCCAGGACCGGCCGATGCCCCTTCACCACCATGTCGTCGAAGAAGGGCGCGTCGCGCACCAGCCGGGCTCGCCCGTTGATGCGCAGCGTGTCCGGCCGCCCGG
>DASVEH010000203.1:0-4856 GCA_036380655.1 Candidatus Limnocylindria bacterium
TGCGACAGATCGCGGTAGCGGTCGGGCCGCCCGGGAAGGAAGATCCCGTGCGGGCAGCGGCGGGCCGCGGTGCGCAGCGGCATGGCCGAGTGGACGCCGAACTCGCGGGCCTCGTAGGACGCGGCGCTCACCACGCCGCGATCGCCGGGCCGGCCGCCCACGATGACCGGCTTGCCGCGCAGCGACGGGTCGTCGAGCACCTCGACGCTGGCGTAGAAGGCGTCCAGGTCAGCGTGCAGGATCGTGCGCATGCGGCACCCATGATGCGCCGTCGCGGCTGATTTGCGTCGCCCGTCACTCGAGCGAGCGCCTACCATCACGGCGTGATCACCGAGCAGGCGTCCTGGCGCGAACGCACGGTCGCGGCGCGGGACGCGATCGCCAACATCCGGGCCGGCGCGCGGGTCTTCGTCGGCTCCGCCTGTGCAACGCCGAGAACGCTGATCGCCGCCCTGGAGGCCGATCCGGATCGGCCTGCCGGTGTCGAGCTGGTGCACTTCCTGACCGATGGCGCCGGTCCCGCGCCCGGGACCGTGAGCTACCGCCATCGAACCTGGTTCGTGGGTAGCGACATGCGCGACCTCGACCGCTCCGGCAGGCTCGATTACGTGCCGATGTCGCTGGCCGGCGTCCCCCGGCTCCTCGAAGCGGGTTTGCTGACGTTCGACGTCGCCTTCGTCCAGGTGGCCCCGCCGGACGAGGACGGCATGTGCAGCCTGGGCGTCTCGGTCGATGTCACCCGCGCGGCGGCGCTCTCCGCGGCCCGAATCGTCGCCGAGGTCAATCCCCACATGCCCCGCACCGGCCCCGACAGCCGGATTCCGCTCGACCGGATCGACGCCCTGGTGGAGGTCGATGGCCCGGTGATCGAGTACCAGCACCCATCCGTCGGGGACGCCGCGCGGCAGATTGCCCGCTACGTCGCCCATCTCATCGATGACGGCGCGACCCTCCAGGTCGGGCTGGGTCGCGTGCCGAACGAGATGCTCCGCTTCCTCCGCGAGCGGCGCGGGCTGCGCATCCATTCCGACGTGCTCACCGATCCGGTGGTCGACCTGGTTGAAGAGGGTATCGTCGCCAGACCGATCCAGGCCTCCTTCGCGATGGGCACGCGGCGCCTCTATGACTTCCTCGACGGCAACCCGGACGTCATGCTGGCGCCGATCGAGCAGGTGTGCGATCCGGCGCAACTCGCCCGGCTGCCGGCCCTCGCGTCGGTGACCCAGGCGTTCTCGATCGACCTGTCCGGTCAGGTGTGCACAGAGCGCCTCGACGGCGCGCTCTACGGCGGGGTCGCCACCCAGCCAGACTTTCACCGCGCGGCCGGGCAATCCGCTGGCGGCAAGCCGATCGTCTGCCTGGCCTCCACGTTCGCCGATGGCAGCTCGGCGCTGCGCCCGCTTCTGGAGGCGGGCGAGCCGGTCGCCATTCCGCGCCAGGACGTGCACTGGGTCGTGACCGAGTTCGGCACGGCTTATCTCCACGGGCGCTCGCTCGGCGAGCGTGCGATCGCGCTCATCGACATCGCCCACCCGGACCATCGGGACGCGCTGCTGGCGGCGGCCACCGAGCTCGGCCTGGTCTCGAGCCCCGAGAAGCTGCGCAGCCGCGCCGCCTATCCGGTCGGCGAGGAGCGGATGCAGGTCCTGCGCGACGGCCGCCCGATCGTCGTGCGGCCCACGCGCGCGAGCGACGGACCACTGATGCAGGCGCTCTTCTTCCGGCTGCGTGACGAGGACGTGCGCACGCGCTTCTTCCGTCGCCTCCGATCGCTCACCGACGAGATGGCCCTCCACCTGTGCAGCGTCGGCTACGAGCGAGAGATGGCGTTTGCCGCCGTCATCGGTGAACGCGAGGCGGAGCGGATCGTGGGGTCCGGCTGCTATTTCGTCGATCCGGCGACGGGATTGGCCGACGTGGCGTACATGGTCGATCCGGAATGGCAGGGCTCGGGCCTCGGCACCCTTCTGCAGTCACGAGCGATCGAGTATGCCCGCGCCCACGGCGTGCGTGGCTTCAAGGCCGATGTTCTCGCCGAGAATGCTCCGATGCTCGCGGTCTTCCGCCGATCGGGCCTCCGGATGGAGTCCCAGATCGACTCAGGCAGCTTCGAGATCACGCTCCGTTTCGACTGAGGCGGTGCCGGCTGTCAACCGGGCGGCCACCCGATGGTCTGGTCATGACTTGCCATTGGTCCTATGCTCAGCGTACTGCGGAGTGCCTCCGCGTCCCGAGCAACCTGAGGGGTCCCATGTTCCGAGCCCGAGCATCCCGTCTCCCTGCGCGCGCAGCGCTCGTATTGAGCCTGCTCCTGACCAGTGCCATGCCCGCCGCGGCCGCCAGCCCCGACGTGTCGGTCGAGACGACCGCAACGCCGACGTCGGTGACCGTGGGCCATGCCATCGGCTACATCGTCAACGTCGCCAACGATGGCGGCAACACGCTCAACCACGTCACGCTGACCGGCGAGATCCAGACGCAGGCCGGAGAGCCATCGGACGCATTCGAGTACCTCGGCGCATTCACCGGAAGCACGCGAGCGCCCGAGTGCAGCCAGCCTCCCGCGACCGATGCCTTCTGCGACTTCGGCCAGCTCCCTGCCAGCACCCCGGCGCCGGAGATCACCTTCTACTACGTGGCGCCCGCCGCGGCGGGCACGTACCAGTTCCTCCCGCTCGCTCACGTCAGCGAGGGCGGGACCGACGCCGGCAATGCCAGCCACGAGGACACGTTCCCCAGCCCGCCCGTGCCGATCGTGACCCAGGTGCTGGCCGTCAGCCAGGATCTCGTCCGTGGCCACGCCATCCTCGACATGCGGACCTTCACCACCGGGCTCGACACGCTCGGGACAGGGAACCCGCACGGCACGACGGTGAACATCCCGTCCGCGGTCGCCGAGGTCACCGTCCGCGACCTGCCCCCGACCGATGCCGAGGTGCAATGTCCAGCCGAGCTGACGACCTGCTTCGGGCAGGGCTCCGCGATCGACGTTGGGGACGGTGGCACGATTGCCGGCGGCATCAAGGTCACCATGCGCTGGGACGTCTCGGAGCTGCCGAAGGGCATGACCGAGAAGAAGATCCGCATCGCGCACCTCCTCGGCGGACAGCTCTGGGAGCCGGTCAGCGCGCAATGCACGTTCGTTGGCGGCGTGCCGCAGAACATGCCGTGCCTGGACGGGGCGCCCATCAAGCTGGCGGACAAGGACATCCAGGCCACGTTCTACCTGGCCTCTAACCGGGTCAGCCGAGGCTACTGAGCGCCAGCCGGGCGCCTGCGGATCAGCTCAACAGCGACCGCAGGCGCCCAGCGCTGACGACGTCGCCCTTGCGCTCGTAGAGGCGCAGTGCCTCGTTGCGGACGGCGCGCACCTCGTCGTCCCGGCCGGTGAAGCGCAGCACCTCGCTGAAGTCGGCGAGCGTGTCGGCCAGGTACACGATCGCGTCGCTGCGGCGCCGTAGCTCCACCGCCTCGAGCGCCAGGCGGACCGCCTCGTCGCCCTGCCCCTTGCGCGCGATGACCATCGCGAGGACCGAGCGCCACATCGCTTGGGCGTCGAGATCGTCGTGCATCGACATCGCCTGCGCTGATCGGGCAATGTCCTCCGCCTCCTCGAACCGATCGAGGCTGTAGAGGACGCGGGCAAGGCGGCCATCCACGGATGGCAGCAGCGAACGCTCGCCCATCTCGGTCAGGGCCTCGTGATCGGCGCGAAGGAGCCGCTCGGCGGCGACAAGGTCGCCGGCCAGATACTCGATCTGTGCCGAATCGATGGAGCTGGACGAGGCCAGCACGGCCGATCCGAGCTCGCGCAGCTGCGTCACCGCCTCGTCGTAGATGACACGGGCTTCGTCGATCCGGTTGTCCATCGCCTCGAGCTGGGCCAGTGCCGTCCGGATGAATGCGCTGGCGTGCCGGTCGGACTCGACCTCGCGCAGCAGCTGGCGGCAGCGCTCGATCGCCTGGGGCACCGGGGTCGGCCCCAGCAGCACCGACTGCGCGTATCCTGATGCTCCACGGGTCTCGTACCGGCGATTGGCCGCCGCCCTGGCGTGGGCGATGACCCGCTCGGCCGCCTCGGCCGCCTCGCCGAACTGCATTGCCATGCCGTGCCGGCCGTAGCGCAGCCGCCACGCCAGCGCCAGGCTGTCGTGGTCCTGCTCGATCTCGAAGACGGGAAGGGCCTCCTCGAAGGTCTCGTCGACACGGGCGGTCCAGTCCTCGGCGGCGGTGTACAGCTGCGCCGCAAGCTGAGCGACGCGCGTCTTCGCAGCCAACCGGCGATCCTCGCGCAGCTCCGCCTCCCGGTGAGCCTCGGCCAGCACTTCCTCGGCCTCGGCGAACGAGCCCATCTCGCTGACCGCCTCGCCGAGATCGATCAGAAGCTCCACCCGCTCCGACGCCTCCCCGATGACGGCTGCAGCGCGGCGGAGCAGGTTCGCCGCCGCGGGCATGTCGCCGCGGCCCATCGCCCGCCGCCCGGCGACGCCGAGCCGGCGCCCGGCCTGTCGCCCCAGCTCGCGTCCGTGGTCGTCGAGTGGACCGAGCTCGGAGAGATAGCGGTGGGCTTGCTCGAGGTGGTAGGCGAGGATCTCCTCGTACTCGCCGCCACGGTCCCGCTCGGCGTTGACGCGATCCGCCCAGGCGACGAAGCGCTCGTGGAGATCGGCGCGCGACCGCTTCAGCAGGTTCTGGTAGGCCGCGTCCCTGATAAGGACGTGATGGAATCGGTATCCGTCCTCGTCGAAGGACGCCGAGCGCGCGTGCCGGATCAGCTGCTTTCTGGCGATCTCCCCGAGGTGTTCCGGCACACGCTCGACGAGCGGCTCCGGCACCAGGGCTCGCACGGCGCTCAG
>DASVEH010000204.1:0-5797 GCA_036380655.1 Candidatus Limnocylindria bacterium
GTGCCGAACACCGAGGAGACGGCCTCGCTTGCCAATCCCGAGGCCGGGACCTGGACGGCGGTCGTCGAAAAGTTCGCGACCGTCACCGACACGATCCACGTGGTCGTCACCGCCGTGGTGGCGGTCGGCGGCGATCCGCGACCGACCGTCGAGGCCGGCGGCCCGTACAGCTTCGCGCTCGGCGCCGCGCAGCCGCTCGACGGCACCGTCAGCGGCGGCGCCGATCCGGTGAGCGCCGGCTGGGACACCGACGAGGACGGCGTCCTCGACCTCGACGGCGCCGACGTCAGTGCCGCCCTGCCCGCGGGCCGGCACCTCGTCACCCTCAAGGCGACCGACGCGGACGGCCTCGAGCGGCGCCAGACGACGTCGGTCCTGGTGGCCGATCCCGCGCGGCTGGCTGCCGAGACGACGGCGGTCACCGTCATCGGCATCGCCGATACCGGCATCAACCCCTACCACCTCGAGTTCAGCGCCGAGACGTATCCGGATCCGGACGTGCTGGCGCTGACCGAGAACTTCACCCGTCATCCGTCGGAGTACATCCCCGGCTACCCGGCCGACTCCGAGGCGATCCCGATCACCCTCGGCCAGGGGTACTTCCCGGCCGCCGATGAGCCGCTCTGGTCGTCGGACAACCTCGACGAGGGCAAGCTGTACTGGATTCCGGGCACGAAGATCATCGGCGCCTGGGATGCCGGCAACGCCGCGTCGCTCCAGGAGGAGACCGTCGACGGACGGCCCGACAGCCATTCGATCCTCGACGAGAACGGCCATGGCTCAGGGTCGGCATCGGTGTCCGCGGGCAACCGCTACGGGTATTGCCCGACCTGCCTGCTGATGGTGGTCGAGGATCTCAACGAGACGGTGGCGACCAGCTTCAGCTGGGTCGACATCTCCTCGCACAGCTTCGGCTACGTCGCCGGCCTGCCGATCGGCCTGGTCGAGGGCGGCAACGAGGCCACCAAGGCGGCCACCGAGCGCGGGCAGACCGTGCTCTTCGCCGCCGGCAACGGCATCGGCAACGCCTTCGACGTGCCGCAGTCCACGTACGTCTCCGACCAGACCGGGCCGGACTGGAACATCACCGTGGGAGCCATCCGCCGGGACAACCAGCGGGCGGTCGTCGGCGATGGCATCCCGGTCCACATCAGCGCGTGGGGCGACGGCAACCTGCCGTCCGCCTGCCGCACCGGGACCGTCGGGCAATGCGCCTTCGGCGGGACCTCGGCGGCAACGCCGTACACGGCCGGCATCTTTGGCACCGTGCTGACCGAGGCGCGCCGCGCCCTCGGCGACGGCACCGCGGGCCAGGAGGCCAACCAGGTCGTGGCCAGCGGCGTGCCGATCGACGCGAGCGTCTACCTCGCCGATGGCGAGCTGACGCGCGCCGAGCTGCGCGAGGCGGTGCTCAAGACGGCGTACCCGCTCAACACGGAGAACGCTCCGTCACCGTTCCCCTACCCGCTCACGGCGCCGTACACCGGCGACCCGAACGTCCTGTTCGAGGGCTACGGGGCGGCCACGCCGAACGGCGCGGATCGTGCCGTTGCGGTCCTGCTCGGCGAGATGCCGCTGCCGGAGCGCCCGTTCGAGGACGAGTTCTTCGCCCTCGACCGGCAGGTGCGCGACACGATCTACGGCGGCTACGATCGCGACGGCGACGGCGTCGTGGACTCGCAGGCGCTGAATGGGCTCGAACTGTCGCTCGACTCGCTCGCAACGGTGGAGGGCACGCTGGCGGCACTGACGAAGGTGGCGCAGCTCAACGCCCCCGACCTGCTGACGCAGACGATGGGCGACAACGCGCTGACCTACTTCCTCCACCGGCGGTACGCGGCCGATCCGGGCACCGCCACCTCGTGCGTCGACATCGACAACGAGCAGTACATGGACCGATCCGACTCGGCCGGTGACCTCGAGCCGTGCTTCGAGAACCGCGTCACCTCGGTGGCGGCGGCATACCGGCCGCTCGGCATCTTCGCCTCCACCGATACGCTCGACGCACCGCTGCCCGCGGGCTCGACGGTGCGGGTCGACCTCTACCTTGCCGGCGAGACGCCATCGGTCATCCGGCCGACCGGCGTCCTGGTGGCCACCGATCGGGAGATCGGCACCGGCGAGGGCGCCTTCCTCCCGGTGCTCGGCAGCGGGCCGGGTGGTGCGGCATGCGAGACGCTCGGCGAGGCGTGCTGGACCCACTACCAGTTCGACCTTGCGACCACGCGCCACGCCTTCACCGGCGAGCAGCTCACCTTCCAGGTGCAGCTGATCGGCGCCCGCTCGTGGGCCTTCGGCCACGAAGGGGCGCATGCCTCGAAGATCACGATCGATCCGGCACCGATGCCGGAATCAGACCTCGAGTTGGGTGTGACCGTGACCGAGCCGGCCGACGGCTCGACCATCGGTCAGGGGCAGGGCATCACCGCCGGTGGCGGCTATGCCTTCCCGGACCTCGGCGATGACCCGACCGGCGCCGGCGACCACCCGGCCACCGAGCGGGTCGAGGTGTCCGTCGACGATCCCTCGTTCGGCGATCCGGTCGAGGCCACCCTGGATCCGGAGAGCTCCACCTGGAGCGCCCCGGTCGGCGAGCTCGCGCTCGGTGAGCACACGCTCTATGCGCGTGCGCAGCGCGACGGCACGAACTCCGAGGTGGCGACGAGCACCTTCACCGTCGTGCAGGCGGCCACGGTCGAATGGCAGGTCGTTCGCAAGAACGGCCCGACCGATCCGGACGCCTGGCAGGAAGCCTCCGGCTTCGAAAGCTGGAGCTTCGGGCTCGACACCGAGGCCTACGACAACGGGCCGAACACCATCGTGGTGCGGGTCGTGTACGGCGACGTCGAGCTGGCGCGCCAGACGGCAGCGGTGAAGTTCAACTAGGCAAGCTCCGGGCCGCTCTCCGGTCGATCCGGGGAGCGGCTTCCGGCCGCCGGCCGGAACCGGGGTCGATGCGGCGCCTGGTGCGGTGCTCGGCGTGTCCGCGCGCCAATCCGATTGGCCGCCTCCCTCAGCCTCGGGTGGCTGTCGCCACGACCGGGGATGCTCGCCGCGCCAGGACTACCAGCAGCAGCGGCAGCGACAGGACCGCCAGGCGAATGAGGAACGCAGCGGTGCTGCCGGCCAGCGCCGCGTCCGGCGTGCGGCTGCCCGCCGCCAGCAGCTCGAAGGCGACGGCCGGGACGGCCACGCCCATCGCCGCGCCGAGCTGGCGGAGGCTGTTGAACAGCGCCGATCCGCTGCCCGCCTCCTCCGGCTCGAACTGGGCCAGCGCATCGGACGCGCTGGCAACGAGGGTGAGCGAGACACCGGCGCCGCCGACGAGCTGCGTCAGGAGGATCCAGGGCACCGGCGTGGTCGCGGTCCACCCGATCATGAGTGCCGCCCCGCCGACCATGAGCGCCAGACCCACGAGCAGGGCGCGATCGAGTCCCATCGCGCCGACAACCCGACCGCCGAACGGGAAGCCGATGAGCGCGACCATCGGTGAAGCCAGCAGGATCAGGCCGGACTCGCCCGCGCTGAACCCTCGTCCCAGCTGGAGGTAGAGGGCTGGATAGATGACCGATGACATGATCGCGAACCACGCCGCCGCCCCCGCCGCGGTTGCGATCACGAACCGCGAGTTGCCGAAGATCGCCAGCCGCACCGCCGGGTCCGCCGTGCGCTGCTCGATCCGGACGAAGGTCACGAGCGCCGCCACCGCCACGACGGCCGCGACGAGGGCCAGCCCACCGCCATCGGGCTCGGCGAGCTGGAGCATCCCGAGCGTGGCCGCCACGATGAAGATGGACGCGGTCGCGATGCCGGCGACGTCGAACGGCCCGGATCGGCGTTCGATGGCCGGCAGGAGCACCAGCGCCCCCGCCAGGACCCCGAGCGGCAGCGGCAGCTGGGCAAGGAACACGAGCCGCCATCCACCGAGGTCGGTCAACACGCCGCCGACGACCGGGCCGATGACGGCGCCTAGGGCGCCCGACGTGAAGTAGATGCCGATCGCCGTCGCTCGGCGCTCCGGCGGGAAGGCGGTGACCGTGATGGCCAGCGAAACCGTATAGAGGATGCCGCCCGCGACGCCCTGGACGACCCGCGCAGCGACGAGGATCTCGAAGCTCGGGGCCACTCCGCAGGCCACCGTCATCGCGAGGAACAGCCCCGCGCCGATCGCCAGCACCGGTCGCTGTCCATAGCGATCGCTCAGGCGTCCGGCAGCGAGGAGCGTGGCCGCGAGGGCGAGCAGATAGGCGGTCGAGACCCATGCCAGCTGGCCGATCGATCGGTCGAAATCACGCGCGATGTCCGGCAGAGCCAGGCTGACGATGCTCGAGTCGATCAGCGTGAAGCCGGCCAGCCAGGCCAGGGCCAGGAGCCAGCGCGGGTCAGCTCGGGTGCTCGGGGTCGGCCCGTCCATCGGTGAGCCATGATGCGTCATCGGCCGGCCGGCCGATACCCCGGCGTGGCTACCATCTCCGCACCCACCCAAGCCATTCCTCATTGGAGACGCCCAACGTGAGCAAGATCCTCGTCCACCTCGTCACCGGCCCCGAGAACACCACCCGCGCCGCGCTGGCGCTCCTGGTGGCCAGGACTGCCGCCGCGGACGGCCACGACGTCACGCTCTTCCTGGCGGGCGACGCGGTCCAGTTCCTGCGCGACGAGACCCTGGACGCCGCCCACGGGATCGGCACCGGCAGCATGCGCGAGCACTACACCGGTCTCGCCGAGGCGGGAGTTGCGGTGTTCGGCTCGGGCATGTCCAGCAAGGCGCGCGGGATCGACGCCTCGGTCCTCGGCGAGAAGACGGTCGAGCTCGTCCCGCCCAGCCGGCTGGTCGAGCTCATCGCACAGAGCGACCAGGTGGTGACCTATTAGGCGGCGCGGCCGTCAGCGCAAGGTGCTGAAGGCGACCCAGTCCCCGTCCGCGATCACCCCGCCGAGCTCATCGGCGGGGCCCCGGTAGAAGTAGGCCGAGGCGGCGCCCACCGGACCCGCGAGGATCGGCACGACACGCCGCACGTACTGCGAGCCTGCCTCATCGGCGGGGTCGTAGAGCTCGAGCGCGTCGAGGGCTGCCAGCATCTGCGCGTCGAGGAGCCGATAGACCTCCACCATGACGCGGCCCTCCTCCGACTCGACGAGCGCCGGATAGGCGTAGGGCCGGTACGGGGTGCGCGGCACGTCGTGGAGCTGTCCGCGCACGAAGCCGCTGCCCAGAAACGTGGCACCGGCCAGGAGCGGGTGGTTGCGCTGACCACGCCGCAGCGTGCCGTACACCGCCACCGGTACGAGAGCTTCGTCCGCCATCGGCGCATGATGGCCGGCATGACGGCACGACGCATGCTGCGATGTCTCGTCGCGGCGCTCCTGCTCACGGGCTGCGTCGCGAGCGGTCCGGGAACCAGCCTCGAGGAACCAGCCATGACCGATCCGCTGAGCGTCACCAGCACCGCCTTCGAAGAGGGCGAGACGATTCCATCCGATCACGGCTGCGACGGCTCCGACGTGTCGCCGCCGCTGGCCTGGTCCGGCGCGCCCGACGGCACGGCGACCTTCGCGATCATCGTCGACGACCCGGACGCGCGCGGCTTCGTCCACTGGCTCGCGGCAGATATCCCGGGCGACACGACGTCACTCGACGAGGGCGAGGTCGCCGGCACCCAGGGCGGCAACGACTTCGGCCGCTCGGGGTACGGCGGCCCGTGCCCTCCGTCGGGCAGCCACCGCTACGTCTTCACGGTCCACGCCCTGTCGGAGACGCTCGGACTGTCAGCCGGATTCTCGGCCGACGAGCTGC
>DASVEH010000205.1:0-3169 GCA_036380655.1 Candidatus Limnocylindria bacterium
CGCCGATCACCGGCAACCGGTCCGACGACACGTCGATCGGGCCGCCCCATGCCTCGCCGGCGGGCACGTCGGCGAAGGATGGTAGGAGACGGTCGAGCCCCGCACGGGCGCGCTCCACGGCGCGTCGGTCGTGCTCGAAACCGGGGCCGATGCGACCCCCGTAGCCGGCGGGCCCAACGCCCGCGCCGAAGGCGACCCGGCCATCGGGCGTGGTGCGGAAGTAGTGGACCGTGAACCGCGAGTCGGTGATCGCCTCGCCCCCGGTCCAGCCGAGGTCGCGCAGTCGATCCGGCGCCGGATCGGTCAGGAGGATGTAGCTGCCCCAGGCGACGAGCGATGAGCGAAAGCCGGGCCATCCGGCGGCCCACGCATTCATCGCCAGCACGGCCTGTTCGGCGTGCACCTCGCCGCCGTCGGTCTCGATCCGAACGTCCCGGCCCGCCCGCAGGCGGCGGGCCTGCGTGCCCTCGTGGATCGTCACGCCCCGCTCCAGGAGCACGCGGCGCAGTCCGCGCGCGAGCCTCGCCGGCTGCACGGTCGCCGCGTTCTGCATGAACGCGCCGCCGCGGAAGGCCGGGGAAGCGCAGCGACGGCGGACCTCATCGGCGTCGAGCGCGACGTACTGCGCCTCCACGCCGAGGGCGCGGCACGCCTCCACCGACGAGACCCAGTCGTCGTCCTGGGCGCCTGAGGCGCTCACGCGGAGGTACCCGCCGTGGGTGAACCAGGCATCCACCCCGTGGCGCTCGCAGAAGAGGCGCGTCCCCTCGACCGCTTCGTCGGCGGCCCAGGCTAGCTCGAGCGCCCGCTCCGCACCGTGGAGCTCGGTGAGGAGCGGCAGCTGGTCCCACCATCCATGCAGGAAGCCGCCGTTGCGCCCGCTGGGGCCACCGCCACAGATGTCCTGTTCGAGGATGACGACCCTGATCCCGGGATCGCGCTCGGTGAGGAAGTACGCCGTCCACAGTCCCGTGTAGCCGCCGCCGATGATGGCGACGTCATGCCGCGCCGGGCCGGTCAGGGGTGGCAGCGGTGCGGGATCGCCCTCCGCCTCGAGCGCGTCGCGCAGCCAGTAGCTGCGACGCAGGCCAGGCTCGGGGATGCCGCCGGGTGGTGACTCGGGCAACGGGGCGTCCTGAAGTGTGACTAGAGTGCGGCGATGCTATCGCGCCGCCGCCGAGCGTGCAATGGCGAACCCTCCATTCGACCGTTGCAGCACTGCTTTCGGTCATCTCGTGAGGCCCTAGAATCGGGGTGTGCAGAGCAACGACGAGTTCCTCATCGGCCGCGGCCTGCGGCAGGCGCGCCGCGAGCGCAGGAAGACGCTGCGCCAGGTCGCCCAGGCGGCCGGCGTGACCGAGAGCTTCCTCTCACAGGTCGAGCGCGACATCGCGAGCCCGTCGATCGCCACGCTGCGCCGCATCGCCGTCGCGCTCGGCATGTCGATCGGCGAGATCCTCGACCAGGCCGGGCCCCACGGGCAGCTGGTGCGGGCGGCCGACCGGCGGGTCGTGACCTATCCCGGGCTGGCGGCACGTGACGAGTTCCTGACCGACGGCACCAACGCCCGCCTCCAGGTGATCCTGTCGCTCATCGAGCCGGGCGGCGGAACGGGCGCCGAGGCGTACGCCCACGAGTCCGACGAGGAGTGCCTCGTCGTCCTCGAGGGCTCGCTCGACCTGTGGGTCGGTGACGAGGAGTACCGGCTCGAGGTGGGGGATGCGATCCGCTACTCGAGCCGGGTCCCGCACCGCAACCAGAATCCCGGTCCAGGACAGGCGCGGGTGCTCTTCCTCCTGACGCCACCGAGCTTCTGATCTCGCTGCGGTAGGATCGTCGGCGAGATGAGCCCCGATGCCGCACGCACTCCCGTCATCGTCGACGGGCTTCGCACGCCCTTCGGCCGCTACGGTGGCGCACTGAAGGACGTCCGGCCCGACGACCTCGCGGCGCACGTTATCCGCGCGCTGGTGGAGCGCACCGGGATCGACCCGACTCTGATCGACGACGTGATCCTCGGCGCAGCCAACCAGGCGGGCGAGGACAACCGCAACGTCGGGCGCATGGCCGCGCTGCTCGCCGGGCTGCCGGTCGAGGTCGGCGGCCAGACGGTGAACCGTCTCTGCGGCTCGGGACTGCAGGCGATCGTGAGTGCCGCCCACGCCATCGCGTACGGGGACGGCGACGTCTTCGTCGCCGGCGGAGTGGAATCGATGACCCGCGCGCCGTTCGTGATGGCGAAGCCCTCGGCGGCCTTCCCGCGTGGTGAGCAGACGATGTACGACACGACCCTCGGCTGGCGGTTCACCAACCCCCGCCTGGCCGATGCGTACTACCCGTACTCGATGGGCGAGACCGCCGAGAACGTCGTCGAGCAGTGCGGCGTCAGCCGCGAGGACCAGGACGCCTTCGCGCTCACCTCCCAGCAGCGGTGGAACGCCGCCCACGACGCCGGCCGCTTCGGCGACGAGGTGGTGCCGATCGAGGTGCCGGACGGCAAGGCCACGCGCGTCGTGGACACCGACGAGCATCCCCGCCCGGATGCCACCCTCGAATCGCTGGCGAAGCTGAAGCCCGCCTTCAAGCGCGACGCCTCCGGCTCGGTGACGGCAGGCAACTCCTCGGGGATCAACGACGGCGCGGCGGCGTTGGTGATCGCGAGCGCCGAGCGAGCCGAGGCGCTCGGAATCCAGCCGCTCGGGAGCTTCCGAGGCTCCGCGGTTGCGGGCGTCGACCCGGCCGTGATGGGCATCGGGCCGATCCCCGCGGTGAGCAAGCTGCTCGCGCGCACAGGCGTCGGCGTCGACGAGCTCGATCTCGTCGAGCTGAACGAGGCGTTCGCGTCACAGTCCGTTGCCGTGATCCGGGAGTTGGGTCTCGACCCGGAGAAGGTCAACGTCAACGGCGGCGCGATCGCGATCGGCCACCCGCTCGGCATGTCCGGCGCACGGCTCGTCGTCACGCTCCTCCACGAGCTCCGCCGTCGCGACGGCCGCTACGGCGTCGCGACGATGTGCATCGGCGTCGGCCAGGGCCAGGCCGCGCTGTTCGAGCGCTGACCGGTCGAGGTCCGGCAGCAGAGAAGGCCCGCCTGCGACGGGCCTCTCTCGATTAGATGGTCCTCCTGCCGGAGAGGAGACCGACCAGGACCACGACAAGCGCCACGACA